>JAUHWK010000006.1 GCA_030424555.1 bacterium
CAACGATCCCGACAGCGACGACGATCGCCTCACCGACGGCGACGAGGTCAACGTGTACGGGACCGATCCGATGTCGGACGACACCGACGAGGGCGGCGAGAAGGACGGCGACGAGATCGACCGCTCCCGCGACCCCAACGATCCCGCCGACGACGACGCGGACGACGACGGCCTCACCACCGCGGAAGAGGCGGCGGCCAACACCGATCCCAACGACCCCGACAGCGACGACGACGGCCTGACCGACGGCGACGAGGTCCACGTCCACGGCACCGATCCCAACGACGAGGACACGGACGGCGGCGGCGCCAGCGACTTCAACGAAGTGGTCGGCGGCTACGACCCCAACGACGACGCCGACGACGAGGAGCAGGTCGACACCGACGAAGACGGGCTCACGGACGCCGTCGAGGCCATCCTCGGCACCCGCCCGGACGTCGCGGACACCGACGGCGACGGCCTGGACGACGGCGACGAGGTCAACGTCCACAAGACCGATCCCACCCTCAAGGACAGCGATGGGGACGGCCTGGAGGACGGCGACGAGGTCCTGATCCACGACACCGACCCCAACCACGTCGACTCCGACCGGGGCGGTGAGGAGGACGGCGACGAGGTGGCGGCTGGCCGGGACCCCAACGACGCGTCCGACGACGTCCCCCCCGACACCGACGCGGACACCGACGACACCGGTGGGACCGACACCGGCGGCACGGACACGGCCGACACGGATCGCGACGACACCGACCCGGCCGACGACACCGATGGCGACAGCGTCATCGCCGATCCGCGGTGGTTCTGCGCCACGGGCGGACCGGGGTCGGGTGGGGGCAGCGCCCTCGTGCTCGGCTTGGCCCTACTCGCGGCCCGCCGACGTCCACAGCGCCGGTGAGAACACGAACGCCACGTCGATCGCGGGCTCGACCCGCATCGCCGTGGTGAGGTGGATCCCGGCCCGGCCCTCGATGCGCAGGCCGCCCTTGGTCCACACCGTGCCCCCGCCGACCGCCTGGAACGTGAGCCGACCGGGGACGTGGAGCCCCGCGAGCGCCCCGACGTGGCCCACCCGTCCCCGTCCCAGCCTGCCACCCCCGGCGAGGTGCGCGCCGCCCGCCAGCGCGGAAGAGCGCACGTCCCCGTCGACGGTGTAGACCCACGGCCCGGTGAGCTGCGGGACGAAGGACCCGACCGCGCGAACCCAGCCCGCCCCGGGCTCGATCGCCACCCCGACCTCGATCGGCAGGGAGACCCGCACCCCCGCCTGGGTCGCCTCAGCGGTCACGACCTCGGGGCCCGTCGACAGGTGCACCCCCACCCCGGCGTGCAGCCGCACCGCCAGCGCAGGGCTCGCCGTGGCACCGGAGGAGGCGGCCGGATCAGGACCGGACGTCGAGGGCGCCTCGGAGACGCGGAAGCGGTCCGGCACCACCCCATCGTCGACCCATCGGCTCTCCCACGGCACGTCCCCGTCCGCGGGCGCGAGCTGCAGGATGTGGGGCCCCACCAGATCGAACGGTCCGGTCACGACCACACCGTCCAGCAACACCACCCGGCCGTCGGTTCGCGGGGGAAGGGTGTGCGCCTGGGCGCCCGCCGGTGGCTCGTAGCCCCGCACGACCGGCGGTCCGAGATCCCGGACCAGATCGGGATCGGCGCGCAGCGCCGCGGTGACGAGCGGCTCCCACGCCTCGCCCCGCGCATACGCGACCAGCGCCTGGCCGTAGAGCAACCGGGCCCAGGACGACGTGGGCACAGGCCCCGCCAAGCACCGCACCTGCGCCCGGAGCGCCTGCAGCACGCGCTCCACCCGGCCCGCATCGTCCGCGAACAGGGCATCGAACGCGTCCTCGGTCAGCGCCCGGAACCCGTCCGGGGACAGCGCGACGCAGTCCGCCTCCTGCGCCGCGGCGGGGGCAAGGGGGGTCGCGACGGCGAGCGCCGCGACGAGCATCCGACCAACCTGTCCGCGCCTCGACGAGCCGGCCACGGCACCTCCCACCGCAGCCTAGCACCACCGCGCGGCGTCAGCGGCTCACGGTGCAGGTGTAGGCCAACCGCGAGCACGACACGGTGACCGTTCGTCCCTCGCGGACCTGGATTCCGGGCACGTCCGTCCATCCGTCGCCGAAGTCCGCCTGCACGCCCCAGCGGCCCACGTCCACGGCGCCAAGGCGCTGCGCACGCCGCCCATCCCACAGGCGGACCGGCACATCCGGGGTGGCGTTCACCACCCGACCCGTCGGCGAGGCCGGAGCCGGGGCCGGCTTCGGCGCGGGCTCTGGTTCGGGTTCGGGCTCGGGCTCGGGCTCGGGGCGCACTGTGGGCCGTGGGCGTCGCACCGGCGCCTTCGCCTTCGGAGCGGCCGGCGTGGAGTCCGGCTCGGCGGGGGTCGGGTCTGGCGCCGGGTCCGATCCCTCCCCGTCCGGCGCCTCCGTGCCACGCGCCGCCTCGGGCGCAGGCGCCTCCTCGGCCGCCGCCTCCGCGGGCACGGCCTCGGCCGCCACGGCCGCCCCACCCAGCTCGACCGGCGGGCTTGCGTCGAGCCCCGGACCGTCCGACAGCCCGAACGAGATCGAGGCCCCCATCATCAGCCCGCCCCCCATCGCGAACCACACCCAGGGCCGACGCCGGACGACGGGCGGGCCCTCTACGTCCGGGTCGAACACCGGCAGGTCCGGGAGCGGATCCGCGGTCTCATCGGGGGGAAGGACCATCGTCTGCGCGGCACTGTGGTGGACCCCGTCCGACAGGGTGCGACCGCTCCACGCCCCGGTGGATCCCTGATCGTCCGCCCAGCCCTGCGCCCGCGCCCAGCCCCGGAGTGCGGGTGCGGACAGGGTCTCCGCGAGGGGGAACGCCGCGTCCGCGACCTCCCGCGCCGAGGGACGGTCGCCGACCGCGTACGCGAGCATGGACTCGATCAGCGCGACGAGATCGGGCGACTCCGCCGCCAGCAGCGCCTTTCGGGACGCCCAGAACTCCGCCACCCGCTCCGGGCGGGCGGTCTGTCGACGCTGCTCTCCCCGGTTCATGTCGCCGTACACGCGCTCGCCCGTGAGCAGCTCGAACAGCGTGACGCCCAGGGCGTACACGTCCCGCGCCATCCCCGGCTGCGTCTCGTCCATGTGCAGGGACTCAGGCCCCATGTAGGGGACACTGCCCAGCAGCGTCATCGCCGACGTGGTCGTCTCGCGCTCGAGCTCCTCCGCCCGCGCCAGCCCGAAGTCCAGCAGCTTGACCGTGCCGTGCGGCGTGACGCGGATGTTCGCCGGCTTGACGTCCCGGTGGACCAGACGCAGCGGGACCCCGTCCGGCGAGATCGCGTGAAACGCCGCATCCAGCGCGTCTGCGACGTGCCCGACGATCTCCAGCGCCACCCGCGCGGGCACCGGGCCCGTGGTCGCGAGCACCTGCTCCAGGTCCCGGCCCGGCACGTGCTCGGTGACCAACGCCGCCCGGCCGTCCAGCGACACCAGGTCGCGCACCTGGAGGATGACGGGGTGCTGCAAGGACGCGAGCACCCGCGCCTCGTCACGAAGGCGGGCCACCGGCTGGCTCCGAGGATCCAGCTCCGGGCGCAGCAGCTTGACGGCCACGTCCTGCCGAAGCCCCGAGGCCCCCGTCATCACCGCCCGGTACACCTCGCCGAACCCGCCCTCGCCGAGCAGCTCCCCCAGTGTGTACCGCCGCCCGGCGATCTCCGTCGTGTCCATGCTGTGGTGGCCCTCCGCGACCCCGATCACACCCTCGGCGCGTCGACGCGACTCAGAAGATGTCCAGCGTGCGGCCATCGTCGCGCGCGGCTTCGGCGTCGGCGGCCTCCTGGGGGGTGACGGGATGATCGGACAGCATGACCGTCTGGCGCAACCAGACTTCGATCGTGCGCATCACGACGCGGCCCTCGGGCGTGTCCGTGCGGCTCGACCAGTACGACAGGACGTCGCGGCGCTTGTCGGTGGGATCGTGCAGGCTGCTGCCATCCATTCCGATCCCGTCGTTCCACACGCCGTCGAGGCGATCGGGCAGCTGCTCGACCATGCGCCCGAACCCGCGCGCCCGGATGGTGGACCGCAGGTGCTCCAGGTCGTCGGTGATCGCCGCGCGCAGCTCGGACTGGACCGCCGCCGCCTTGCGCTTGCCGTCGAACCCGATCGCGACGCCGGCCGAGCCGGTCTGGGGATCCATGTTGCTGCGGGGGTTGGCTTGGTACTCGGTATCGACCCCGCCCGTGCCGCCGAACGCGATCGAGGGGGTGGTGAAGTCGATCACGCCGTTGGGACGCAGCGTCATCTTGCCCATCCACGGCTCGGGCCCCTTGAACACGACCCGTCCGTCGCGCTTGCGCTTGGTCTTCCAGGACAGGGACTCCATCTCCCGGACCAGGGCATCCCGCGCGGCCCGCACGTCTTGCTCCCGCACGACGATGACGGTGTAGTCGGCCTCTTCCTCGTCCTCCGGGACCGCCTCGGCATCCGGCGCGTCCGCGGCGTCCGCGGCGTCCGAGATGGAGGCCTCGTCGGCCTCGCCCTCCCGCAGCGGCACCTCGACCGCCTCCTCGGGAATGCGCTCGGGACGCGCCGGGTCGGACGCGGCATCCGAGTCCTGGGCCCAGGCGGGCGACAGCACCATCCCCAACCACCACACGCTCCATGGGCTCATCGTGCGTCTCCTTGCGGGGCGTCGGCCGGCGCCCACAGCTGAGGGGTCACCGCCGCACGCAGCCCGTCCGTCCAGGGCACGGGCCGCTCCGAGTCCTTGTCGATGCACACCACCGTCCTCGTGCCCACCGCGCAGGGGGCGTCGTCGTCCATGGGAAGGATCACGAACCCGTAGGTCATCGAGGTCCGTCCGAGCGCTTGAAACCAGGTCCGCACCCGCACATGCCCTGGACCCCGCACCGGACGCAGGTACTCGATGTGGTTGGCTCGGACGAGGTGGGCGTGCTCCGTGCGGTCCCGGAACCCACCGAGGCCGCAGGACCGCCACATCGTCGACAGCGTCCGCTCGACCAGGGCGAGGTACCGCATGTTGTGCAGCACCCCGTAGGGATCGAGGTCGTCGAACCAGACCCCCTGCACACGCTCATGCCACGGCACCATCAGGGCTTCCCTCGCAGACAGACCCCCACCCTAATCGGCCGCGGACCCCGACGCTCCGGCCCCCGCCGGCGACAGCGCCCGCCGGTGAGACACCTGCCCGCTCGCGCCGTCGGCCAGCCGCCACGGCGCCGCCTGGTCCGCTGCGTCCGCGAACCCGATCCCCACGCGGGGACCCGCCCACACCGTCGACGGAGGGGTGCCCTCCGCCAGCTCCAGGCCACCGGGCGACAGCAGATCGTGCCCGCTCCACCCGGTGTCGAGGCCCAGCGCGGCCCCCACCTTGCCCGGGCCCGCCAGGTCCTGCCGTCCCCCGCGGCGGCTGTGCACCCGCTCGTGTCCCGACACGACCTCCGCACCACGGATCAGCACGGCGGCGCCCTGTCCTTCCGGCTGCACCACCACGTTGAGCATCTGGTGCAGGCCGTAGCAGCAGTAGACGTACGCGTGTCCGGGCGGCCCCCACATCGGCGCGTTGCGCGGCGTGCGGCCCGACCGGCAGTGGTTCGCCGAGTCCCCAGGCCACGGGTAGGCCTCCACCTCCGTGATGCGTAGGGTGACCCCATCGCACGACAGGTGCGCGCCCAGCAGATCCCGCGCCGCCTGGACCGCCGGCGCCGCCAGCCGCGCGCGCGTCCAGCTCACTCCGCGCCGTCGAGCGTCGCCCGCAGGGCCTCTCGCAGGCGATGGGTCCGGACGTCCGTCCCCTCCTCCGGGACCGGGAGCCGCGCCAACGTTTCGTCCACCACCCGCTGCGCGTCCTCGCGGCGGTCGAGCGCCAGCCACGCCCGAGACAGCAACGCGGCCGCGGTGAGGGTGTTGTCGCCCCAGGAGGTGTCGACCGCCGCACGCGCCACGACCACCGCCTCGGCCGACATCCCGAGCCGAAGCATCAGCCGGGCGGTCGACAGGTGGAACGTGGGCTCTTGAGAGAACGCGGCCCGGGCAGCCTCCAGCCGGCCCAGGGCGCCCGCCGGGTTGCCGGACTTCTCCTCCAGCCACGCCATCCAGGCGATCAAACCCTTGTCGGCGTGTCGGTCCCCCGTCATCGCGCCCGCCAGGGAGCGGGCCGCCGCCCCATACAGCACGCGGGCCTCCGCGTCGTCGGACCGAAGGGACGCCAGCTGCCCGAACAGCTCGGCCGCACCGCGGGGAGACGCCTCCGGCAACGCGTCGCGGGTGGCCTGCACCACCACCTCGACCAGGGCCGGCTCAGCCCCTTCGGCGTCGAACCCGAGGACCCAGTCCAGGGCGGAGACCTGATGGTCTGCCAGCCACCGGCCGTCCTCCAGCGACGGCGACACGCCCCACCGCGCGAGCCGGAACGGCACGGTGTCGCCCGCCTCCGCCGCCCGATCCAGCAGGACCGCCGCGTCCTCCATCCGTCCGCTCCGGACCGCTTGCCAGGCGCGGCGCGCGGCCGTCTCGGCGTCGAGCGCCTCCAGGTCCGCGACCCCCTCCCCGGGGGATCGACCGTCGGCCACAGACTGCATCCAGGCCAGGGTGGCCTCCCGCCCCGGGTACCCGACGAGCCGGGCGAGCACGGCGCCGTCCTCGGGATCGACCGCCACCAGCGTGGGGTACCCGCCCACCGCGTACCGATCCTTCAGCGGCCAGCTCGAGGGGTCGTCCACGTCGATCCAGGCGCGCTCCAGGCCCGACAGCACCGGGGGTGCGGGGTCGGCGTGCAGGATCTCCGCATGCAGGTCCTGGCAGGGCGGACACCACACCGCCCCGAAGTCGAGCAGCAAGGGCACGCCCCGCGACACGGCGCTTGCCTGTGCCGCCGCGTGGACCGCAGCCGCATCCGCCTGACGGGGGAAGGCCGGATGGGGTCGGCGGGCCGAGGATCCTCCATCGACCGGATCGTCGAGCAGGTACAGACCCGGGGCGGGCGGTTCGCCCACCGTGAGGGTGACGCTGTCGCGGCGCGTGTCCGAGGCCTGTCCAGACACCCCCACGGTCACGAGACGACAGGCGGTGCCGCCGTCCTCGCACAGCGAGACCGACACCCGGCCCTCGATGGCCGCCCCGCGGACGGTCCCCACCCCGAGGCCCTTCGTGAGGTCGATCCCGAGCCCGACACGCCGCACCTCCTGGTCTCCCAGGACGAGCTGCAGATCGTACGGTGCGTCCTCCGCGACGTGCTCACCCTCGGGGCCACGGACCCACAGCGTGGTCGCCGCCCCGCGCCAGGAGAGGTGTACTGTCGGCGAGCCTTCACCCGCGCCCGCCAGGCCGATCGCCAGCCACCACCACATGGTCGTACCTCCGTCCCGGCCCGGTATCCCACGACCCGACCGCAGGGCGGATGTCCCCGCGCAGCCCGCCGATCGGCCGCCGGTGGTGACGGGCGGACCGGGAGGATACCCGCCCGCCCCATCCCGAGGTGCCTCTTGCGTCCCCTGTCCCTCTCCGGCCTCGCCGCCGGCGCCCTGTGCACGGCCCTGCTCGCCGGCTGCCCCGATCCGGAAGCCGCCATCCCCGGCACCCTGGACGCGGGGGGCACCGTGGTCCTCACCGCCGACGGACACCCCCTGTACGCCGAGGTCCTCGACCTCGCGATGAAGCGCGTCCCCCCCGAGCAGCTCGAGGCCCTCAAGGCCCAGGGCGAGTACTCCGGCCTGGTCGAGAAGATGGCCCTCGGCGACGTGCTGTACCACCGCGCGGTGGACGCCAAGCTGTACGAGCGCCCCGACGTCAAGATGCGGATCGCGATTGCGGCCCGCGACGCGATGGCCCAGGCCATGCTCGAGGACGTCGCCGACAAGGCCGTCACCGACGCCAAGCTCCAGGAGGCCTACGACGCCCGCAAGGTGCAGTACGCCACGCCGTCCGCCCAGGTCCGCATCGCGATCGTCCCGACCGCCGACGCCGCCACCGCCGCCCACGCCGCGATCCAGGCCGGCAAGAGCCTGGACGACGCCGTCGCCGAGGCCGGCTCGCCCATGCCTGCCCAGGACCTCGGCTGGTCCCCCAAGGGCCAGCTCGCCCCGCCGATCGACAACGCCGTGTTCGGCAGCGACGTCACCGGCGTGCTGCCCCCGATCGAGCTCGCCGGCCGGCACCTGCTCGTCGAGGTGGGCGAGCGCCGCGACAAGACCCCGTTCGAGGACGTCAAGGACGCCCTGCGCGGTGAGCTGGAGGAGGACGCCATCAAGACGTTCACCCAGGAGCTCGAGGGCAGCGTGACCATCGAGTGGACCCCGGGCGCCGAGGGTGCCCCCGAGGCCGCCCCTGCCGAGGCCGCCCCTGCCGAGGCGCCGGCCGAGGACGAGGCCGAAGGGTGAGCCCAGAGCGGTCCGTCGCGCGGGGCCACGCACTGGTGCTCGGCGCCAGCTCAGGCCTCGGCGCGGCGATCGCCCGTCACCTCGCCGGGGCGGGTCATCCCATCCTCGGCGTCCACTTCGACCTGCGCAGCACCCAGGACCGCGCCACGGCCGCGCGGGCGGCGTGCGAGGCCGAGGGCGTCTCCGCCGTGTTCGCCAACGGCAACGCCACCGACGCGCGCTTCCGGACCGAGGTGCTCGACGGCTTCGTCGACCGCGAAGGCCCCCACGCCGCCGTGGACGTGCTGGTCCACAGCCTCGCGTTCGGCAGCCTCAAGCCGCTCGCCTCCCCCACCCCTCGCCTGCGTCCCCGAGACCTGGCGATGACGCTCGACGTGATGGCCCACAGCCTCGTCACGTGGACGGTCGACCTCGCCGATCGCGGCCTGCTGCGCGCCGGCGCGCGGGTGATCGCCCTCACCAGCAGCGGAAGCCGCGTGGCCCTGCCCGCGTACGGCGCGGTGGCTGCCGCCAAGGCAGCCCTCGAGGCCCACGTCCGCCAGCTCGCCGCCGAGCTCGCCCCGCGCGGCGTGGCGGTCAACGCGATCATGCCGGGCCTGACCGACACCCCCGCGCTGCGGGCGATCCCGGGATGGGAAGCCCTCGCGGCCGAAGCCCGCCATCGCAACCCGCACCACCGGCTGACCACGCCCGAAGACATCGGCGCGGCCGTGGTCGCCCTCACCGCCCCGGGCCTGGCGTGGATGACCGGCCAGGTCGTGCCGGTCGACGGGGGGGAGACGATCGCAGGGGCACCGTTCGGTCCGGTGCCGCCCGCCGCTGGATAGGTCCGCCGCATGCCGGGACCGATCCACCTCGACCACCACGCCACCACCCCCTGCGACCCCCGCGTGGTCGCGGCCATGGCGCCCTACTGGACCGAGCACTTCGGCAACCCCTCGTCCGCCCACCCCTACGGCACCCGCGCCGCCGCCGCGGTCGCGCTCGCCCGGGAGCAGGTGGCCGGGTTGATCGGCGGGGATCCGCGCGGGATCGTGTTCACCAGCGGCGCGACCGAGGCCGACAACCTCGCGATCCTCGGGGTCCTCGACGCCCTGCAGGGCGCCCCGGCCCACGTGATCACCGTGCAGACAGAGCACCGCGCGGTGCTCGATCCGGTCGCGGTGGCGGAGGCGCGCGGCACGGCGGTCACCCGGATCCGACCGGACGGAGAGGGACGGGTGTCGCCCGACCAGGTCCGCGACGCGCTGCGCCCCGACACGGTCCTCGTGTCGATCATGGCCGCGAACAACGAGATCGGCACCCTGCAGGACCTCGCCGCCCTCGGGGCCGTGTGCCGAGAGGCCGGGGTGCTCCTGCACACGGACGCCGCCCAGGCCGCAGGACGCGTCCCCCTGGACGTGTCGGCCCTCCCCGTCGACCTCGTGAGCTTGTCCGCCCACAAGCTGTACGGCCCCAAGGGCGTGGGCGCGCTGTGGATCCGACGTCGGGGACGTCCCCGCGTCCGCCTCGACGCACGCCAGGTCGGCGGAGGCCAGGAGCACGGCCTGCGGAGCGGCACCCTGCCCGTCCCGCTGCTCGTGGGCTTCGGGCACGCGGCCGTCCTCGCCCAGGAAGACCTCGCCCACGGCGGACCGGCCCACCGGGCTCGGCTCCGGGACCGGCTGGCGGATCGGCTGCTGGCCCTCGACGACGTCACCCGCCATGGGCCCGCGGATCCGGCGTGGCGCCTGCCGGACAACCTGCACGTCACCATCGGCGGCATCCGCGCGTCCAACCTCCTCGTCGCCCTCCGGCGAGCGGTGGCGGCCAGCCAGGGCAGCGCCTGCAGCACGGGATCCCGCGAGCCCTCCCACGTGCTCACCGCGATCGGCGTCCCCGCCGAACGTGCCCATGGCGCCCTGCGGTTGGGCCTGGGACGAAGCACCACCGAGGCCGAGATCGACCAGGCCGCAGCGGCCATCGAGCGCGCCATCCACACCGTCCGCGCCCAGGCGCCCGGCCCCCTCCCCGATGGATCCGGATGACGGCGCGCGAACCGCACGTCCCGCCGTCGTGCCCCCTCCACGCGGACAGGCGACCGGGAAGCATTGACGCGGTCCCGGCACACGGATAAGCGGCGCGGCGTTGTGCTCAGGTCGCCCTGTGGCTTGAGCCGGACAGGTCCAATCCTGTCCAACCATCGCATCGCGGCCCGGCGTCCTGCCCGGGCCGAGACCGTTCCGGAGGCCGTCGTGGCGAAGAAGAAGAAGGAGGCACGCCAGGTGATCCACCTGGAGTGCACCGAGCAGCGCGACTCGGGCGTCGGCGGCATGAGCCGCTACACGACCCAGAAGAACAAGAAGAACACCCCCGGCCGCATCGAGCTGCGCAAGTACAACCCGTACCTGCGCCGCGTCACCCTGCATCGCGAGATCAAGTAGCGAACCCGGCGGCGCGTCTGCGTCGCCACGCTGCGTTCGAGAGGAATCGTCATGGCCCGCTACCGTGGTCCCCGAATCAAGAAGTGCCGCGCCCTCGGCACCGTCCTTCCCGGCCTCACCACTGCCGGCACCCTGACCCGTCCGTTCCCTCCGGGGCAGCACGGGGCGAGCCGCCGCTCCAAGCCGTCGGACTTCAAGGTCCGTCTGCAGGAGAAGCAGAAGGCCCGCTACCACTTCGGCATCCTCGAGAAGCAGTTCCAGAGCTACGTCACGCGGGCGTCCCGCATGAAGGGCTCCACGGGCATCAACCTGGTGCTCCTGCTCGAGTCCCGTCTGGACAACATCGTCTGGCGACTCGGCCTGGCGCCGACCATCCCGGCCGCCCGCCAGATGGTCGTGCACCGTCACATCACGATCAACGGCCAGCGCGTCGATCGTCCCTCCTTCCACGTCACGCCCGGCATGACCATCGGCGTCCGTGAGAAGTCCAAGGACAAGTCCTACGTGCAGGAGGCCCTGGCGGCGTCCACCTCGCGCACCCTCCCGGCGTGGCTCGAGTTCGACCCGGCCAAGGCCGAGGGCAAGCTGATCAGCGCCCCCGAGCGCCACGATCTGCCGTTCGACCTGAACGAGAACGCCATCATCGAGTTCTACTCCCAGAAGCTCTGAGGAAACACAGGGCACGCCGGATCCTTCGCTGCGCAGGTTCCGCCTTCGGCCATGTGCTCCAGCACACGCCCGTCGGTCCCCTTCGCGCCTCGTCTCCGACGCACCCTGCGTTCTCCCCGCCAAGGGACCACGTCCACCCCGTCGCCGGGTCACCGACCCCGCGGCGGTTTCGTGCGTTCGGGCATCCCTGTCCGCCGGACCTGGAGTCACCATGCGACCGATCCCTGAGAACCTCGCCTGGTGGGACGAGCGCGCCGGCTTCCACCTCGACACGCCGATGTACGCGGACTGGCTGCGCACCCTCGAGTCCGGCCGGTCCGTGCTGTACGAGCCGGAGGTGCGCCTGATGGGCGACGTGTCCGGCCAGCGCCTGCTGCACCTGCAGTGCCACGTCGGAACGGACACGCTGTCCTGGCAGACCCTCGGGGCCGAGGTCACCGGGGTCGACTTCTCCGAGGTCGCCCTGCGGCAGGCTGCTGCCCTGTCCGATCGGCTGGGCCGGCCCGCGCGCTGGGTCCACGCCGACGTGTGCGATCTGCCCGACGACCTGGTGGGGTTCGACGCCGTGGTCGCCACCTACGGCACGCTGTGCTGGCTGCCCTCGCTCGACGGGTGGGCCCACGGCATCGCCCGCGCCCTGCGGCCCGGCGGACGCCTCGTCCTCGTCGACGGCCACCCCGCCATGTACGCGATGGACGACGAGCAGACCGACCCCGCCAAGATGGCGCTGCGGTATGCGGGATGGGGCGGTCCGCCGGAGCGGTTCGAGCAGTCCGGCAGCTACGCCGACCGCGAGGCCGACACCTCCGACAACGTCGCGATCTGCCACACCTGGGGCCTGGGCGACGTCGTCACCGCCCTGGCCACCGCCGGGTTGGTGATCGAGGTGCTGGAAGATCTGGACTGGTGCGTGTGGAAGGCGCTCGCGCCGTGCGAGCAGGACGGCGACCGCTGGAGGCTGCCCGAGCCGTGGCGCGGCCGCGTGCCCCTGATGTTCGCGCTGCGGGCCCGTGCCTGAAGGGCCCGACGCTCAGGGATCGACGAGCGGAAGCGGGCCGAACGCGATCTCGATCGCGGTGGCGTGGGCCGCCGGGGACCCCAGGGTGACGGCGTCCAGGTAGTCCCGGCTGGTGCCGGTCATCGGACCCGGCAGGGGCGCACTCCCCATCCAGGTCTGCTGGGCGTCGAACGTGGCGCGTCGCCACCGGGCTGACATCCAGCGCCACCCGCCCCCGATCGCCACCATCCCCAGGCGGTCGGCGGTCGGCCCGGCGTCGAAGCGCGCCACGATCGCGTGGTACGCGGGCACCCGGTCCGCGATGCTGAGCTTGAGGGGGGTGCCGCCCTGCACCTCGCGGCACAGGCTCGCGAACCGGATCCACCCCTCGATGTCCATCTCGGTGAGGGCGAGCCGGTCGCCGTCGTCGGTGGTCCAGATCGCCGCGCTCGCGTCGCGCACCGCGTCGATCTCGGGCCACTCGGCCTTGGGAAACGGCCCCCCGCCCCGGTGGGCCTCGAAGTTGGCGGTCGCACGCGCGCGGGCGGCATCCAGCCCCGCAGGGACCTGGTCGAGCGCGTCGAGGGCCCCTTGCGCTCGGGCCATCGCGTCCCGCACCCCCGCGCCATCCTCCCCCGCGCGCGCCGCGAGATCGGTGAGGACCTTCTGGCGCTGGGTGTCGGTGAGGGGGCGCGCAGACAGCCGCTCGATCCAGCGCTCGACGACGCCGACCTCCTCGCAGCTCACGCCGGGGACAAAGTCGTCCGCCCCGGGCGGACAGAGGGGATCGGGGGCCACGGAGCAGCCCGTGCCGACGGCGAGCGCCGCAGCGACCAGACCGACCCCGAGGGCTCCGCGCATCACGTGGGCGTCACCCCGCTGCCCAGGCGCCAGTACGGCGAGCCCGCGAGCTGCTGCTTGACCTGCTCGACCTGACCGGGCGGAAGCTCCGCCATCCGCGGCTGGCCCGAGTACGGATCGAGCTGCTGGACGAACCAACGGCTGCCGGACTTGTCGGTGAACAGCGCCAGCCCTCGCGGATCCTCGTACACGATCTTGAGGTCGCTCATCCGAAGCTGGCCGTCGTCCTCGGGGTCTTCCTCGGGCTCGGGCTCGGGCTCGGGCTCCGCGGGCGGCGGCTGAAGCGCCTCCAGCACCTCCTCGATCTCCCAGCGCAGCTCCAGCGGCAGGGTGCCGCGCACCGACTCCAGCGCCTCGACCACGGTCGGACCCGGGTTGGCCTGTGCGAACGCCAGGATCTCGTCCTTGACCGCGTCCCGCTCCTTCCACGACACCTCCCGGAGCCGGGCAATCAGGGCATCGAGCGCTTGGCGGACGTCGTCGGACATGGGGCCTCCACAGGCGGGGGCGCGTATCCGGCGCCCTCAGGCTCGTCATGCGAGCCTCCGCACCGCGCGGCGGATCGACAACCGGTCGACGCGAAGACGGCGCCCGTCCCCGCGATCGACAGCCTGTCACGCCCCATCCCGTCCTGCCCGCGCCCAGCCGCCATGGCACGGCCCATGCTAGGTCGTCGCGACGCCGCCCCGCGTCCCGGAGGAAGCATGCGTCGGCCCGTCCTCGTCCCCCTGATCGCGCTCGCCCTCGGCGGTTGCGCCAAGAAGCCGCCGGAGGACATCTACGACCGCGCGGCCGCGCTGGACTGGCCCGCCATGCCCCGCGTCCCCTCCCCCGACGCCTCCGCGTACAGCGCCGGCAAGGAGGCCCCGCGCGATCCCCAACTGTACAGCCTGCTCGACGGCTTCCACCACGACGGATCGCTTGCGGCCGCCGCCACCGCCCTCGCCCTCGACATGGCCCAGAGCAAGGGCGACCTCAGCCGGTGGACGCTGCGGGAAGCCGCCTGGCGCGGCGGGTGGCCGTACCCGGTCCAAGAAGCCCGGGCGTGGCGGAGCTGGAGCGGGTCCGTGCCTCCCCGCGACATGCTCGCGTGGCTCGATGCCCTCCCCCGCACCACCCCGATGGCGCTGGTCCGCGCCCGAGGGCACCAGGAAGACGTGTGGGTCGGGCTCAAGGCGATCCCGCCCGCCGATCTCGGCGCCCTGCCCCGAATGGCCGCCCTCGGGACCCCGATGGCCCTGCCCGCGCTGCCCTACGGCACCTACACGGTCGCCGACCCGGGCGGGACCCTCAAGCGCGGCACCTTGGAGTCCGGGGCGACCATCCTGCTCCAGCGCACCGGGGAGTGGCTGGTGGTCGTGCGCGCTGACGACAAGGAGATCGGCCGGTTCCCGATCTACGTCGACATCCCCGCCCCCACCGAGGCCGTGCTCGCCCTCCGCGACCCGCCCCCGGTCGCCGACGCCGACGACGCAGACGCCCTGGCGGAGGAGCTCATCGACCAGATCCGCGACGCGTGGGACCTGCCCCGGTGGACCCGCTCCCCGGTGTTCGACGCCGCGACCCGCGCCTACGTGGAGGACCCGTCCAAGGGATCCGCCGGGGTGCTCACCGGCATCGGGTACGCGGGCGTGGACGCGGTGGCCTGGGCCTGCGACGACGTGACCGTGCAGAACTGCCTCGACCAGTGGCTGTGGGATCCGCGGCGCCGCGCCTCGCTCGTCTCCCGAAGTGTCGACAGCTTCGGCCTACACGCCAGCCTGGACGACCGCGGCATCCACCTCACGCTGCTGCTGGTCGACGCGTCGTGACGCGCGCTCGGCGAGGGCTGCTCACCCGGTGGGAGCTGGGCCTCGCCGCCGTGATCGTGCTCGCCCTCGGGGCGGTGGCCACCCAGGAGATCCGCACCCTGCGGCTCCGAACCGCCCGCGCCGAGGTGGGGATGGTGCTCACGGCGATGCGCATGCACCTCGACGACGTCGAGACGCCCCGCCCGTTCGGTCCGGTCCCTCGGGATCCGTCCCGGGTCGGCCGAAGCCTCGTCGCCTGGACCGGCACCCCCTTGGTGGGCTTCGAGCCGCCAGTGCCCAGCGTGCGGGGCGCGTACCGCCTGCGGGGCGGGGAGCCGATGGTGCTCGAGGGGTGGATCGACGCGGACGGCGACGGCCACGCCGCCCACTACGAGCTGCCGCTGGAGCGCGGCGCCTTGCGACGCCTCACCCCCGACGCCGTGTACTGACCACGGTGGACAGCCCGGAGCGCAGGGCGTAGGACCGGCGCCGACAGGGCTTGGGAGGCGGCATGCAGGTGGCGATCGGCCTCGGAGCGTCGCTGGGCGACCGTCGACGAACCCTGGAGCGGGCGATCCGCCACCTCGCGGCCGCCCCCGACACCCAGCTCGTGCGGGGCTCGCGCTGGTACCTCAACACGCCGATGCGCGGGGGCACCGCCACCGGCTGGTTCCTCAATGGCGTCGCCCGCTTCGACACGACTGCGGAGCCACTGGAGCTGCTGCGACGCTGTCGGGCGCTGGAGGACCTCGAGGGGCGTCGCCGCGCCCGACACTGGGGCGACCGGCCGCTCGACCTCGACGTGCTGGTGGTCGAGGGGATCACGTCCGACGACCCCGTCCTGCGCCTGCCCCACCCCGGGATCGCCCGACGCGCCTTCGTGTGGTGGCCCCTGCACGAGGTGTGGCCCGAGGCGGCCCGCGCGCTGACCGACACCCCACCGGCCCGTCACGGCATCGTCCCCGTGGGCGTGGTTGCCCGCCCCCGTGGCGCCCGGTAGTCCGCGATCCCGCCCCGGAGGCCCCCGTGAAGCTCTTCCTCGACAGCGCCAACCTCGACCACATCAAGGAGATCCACGGGTGGGGCGTCCTCGCCGGCGTCACGACCAACCCGTCGCTGATCGCCAAGGAAGGCGGCGACTTCCTGCAGACCATCCACGACATCTGTGAGCTGGTCCAGGGCCCGGTCAGCGCCGAGGTCGTCGCCCAGGACACCGCGGGCATGATCCGCGAGGGCAAGCTGCTCGCCCAGGTCCACGAGCACGTCGTGGTCAAGGTGCCCCTGATCGCCGCCGGCCTGGCCGCCACCCGCGCGCTCGCCGACGAGGGCATCGACGTCAACGTCACCCTGTGCTTCCAGCCCACCCAGGCCCTGCTCGCCGCCCTCGCCGGCGCCGCGTTCATCAGCCCGTTCCTCGGCCGCGTCGACGACCTGGCGCTCGACGGCATGGGCCTGATCCGCGAGATCCGCGACGTGTACGACAACGACTTCGACCTCGAGACCCAGGTGCTCGCCGCGTCGATCCGCCACCCGCGCCACGTCACGGAGGCCGCCCTCGCCGGCGCCGACGTCGCGACCATCCCCTACGGCGTGTTCGTCAAGCTGCTCAACCACCCGCAGACGGCCGACGGCAACCGCCAGTTCCTCGCCGACTGGGACACGGTGCCCGACAAGGACATCGAGGCCCAGGCCAAGGCCTTCCTGGCCGCCAAGGGCTGATTTCCCCCGCGCAGGGTGGGCAGGATGTCCACCCTCTGCCACGGGTCCCGCGGGGGCGTTGCCCGCCTGGGACCCTGGCGCTAGGGGCTGGGCCGGTGTGGCCCGGCCGGTCGACGGCTCGCGGCTCCATCCTTCCTGCGACCCAGGTCTTCCGCGCATCTGCACGGGCCCGGGCCGCGCCCGCTCCACCCCCATCACCCCCTGAGGAGGGCCCGTGAAGATCGCGGTCTGCGCCAAGGTCGCCCCGGACACGACCACCCCGCGCATCCAACCTGCCGCCGATGGCTCCGGCATCGACACCAGCGGCATCAAGTTCGCCGTCAGCCCCTACGACGTGTTCGCCGCCACCCTGGGCGTCGAGCTGGTCGAGAAGAAGGTGGCCGCCTCGGTCCACCTGTTCACCGTGGGCGACGAGGGCGATGTGGCCACGCTGCGCTCCGGTGCACTGGCCCTGGGATGCGAGGACCTCACGCTGATCGGGGACGACGCCGCCAAGGCCGCCGACGCCCTCGGCGCCAGCAAGGCCCTCGCCGCCGCCATCGGCAAGGACGACGGCATCACCCTCGTCCTCACCGGCAAGCAGGCGATCGATGGCGACTCCGTGCAGGTGCCCGGCATGCTCGCCGAGTTCCTCGGCTGGCCGCTCGTCAGCATGGTCTCCTCGTTCGAGACCGACGGCACCACCTTCACCGCCGTCCGCAACGTCGGCGGCGGGGTCCAGGAGACCGTCCAGGGCAACCTCCCCGCGGTGATCACCTGCGACAAGGGCCTCGTGCAGCCGCGCTACGCCAAGCTCCCGCAGATCATGAAGGCCAAGAAGAAGGCGGTCCACACGCCGTCCCTGGGCGACCTCGGCCTGTCCGCCGACGACGTGGCCCCCAAGGCCTCCCACACCGCCTACGGCGAGCCCCCGCCCCGTCCTCCGGGCCGCGTCCTCGACGGCGGCGACCTGTCCTCCACCCTCGACCAGCTCGTCACCGCCCTGCGGGACGAAGCCAAGGTCCTCTGAGCCCCTCGGCAACCAGGAGATCCCCATGAGCATCCTCGTTCTCGCCGAGCAGGAGCACGGCACCTTCAAGAAGACCGCTGCGGAGCTGTTGGCCAAGGCCACCGAGCTCGCCGGCAGCCTGGGCACCACGGTCGACGCCGTGGTCCTCGGCACCGGCGCCGATGCGGCGTCCCTCGGGGCGTACGGCGCGGCCCGCGCGTTCGTGGTCGACGGCGACTTCTCGTCGTACGACGGCGACACCGCGGTCGCGGCGCTCGCCGCCGCCGTCGACGCCGCCAGCCCCTCGGTCGTCCTCGCCCCTGCCTCGTACCTCGCCAAGGACGCCATCCCGCGTCTCGCCGCGCGCCTGGGCACCGGCCAGGGCTCCGAGTGCACCGACCTGCGGGTCGATGGCGGCGCCGTCGTCGGTCGCCGTCCCGTGTACGCGGGCAAGGTCCTGTGCGACGTCACCGTGTCGGGCACCCCCGCCATCTTCACGGTGCGCGCCAACAGCTTCGGCCAGCCCGAGGCCGGGAGCGGTGCCGCCGAGGTGGTGCAGGTGTCCTTCGACGCCCCCGCCCCGCGCCTCACCGTCGTCAAGCGGGAGACGCCCGAGCAGGACGCCGTCGACCTCACCGAGGCCGACCGCATCGTGTCCGGTGGTCGCAGCCTGAAGTCCGCAGAGAACTTCGACGCGATCATTCGCCCGCTCGCCAAGGCGCTGGGCGCCACCGCCGGTGCCAGCCGCGCCGCGGTCGACGCCGGGTACGCCCCCCACGAGGAGCAGGTCGGCCAGACCGGCAAGACGGTCAACCCGAGCCTGTACATCGCGTGCGGCATCTCGGGCGCCATCCAGCACCTCGCCGGCATGCGCACGTCCAAGGTCATCGTCGCCATCAACACCGACCCGGAGGCACCGATCTTCGAGCACGCCACCTACGGTGTGGTGGCCGACCTGTTCGACGTCTGCCCGCAGCTCACGACCAAGCTGGGCGCGCTCGACAGCTGAGCGGATCGCCGGGGCACGACCGCGTGTCCCGGCACCCATGCTAGGGTCTGGCGCCGGACGGAGAGGTCATGCCCGCCGCCCCAGCGCTGCCCCCCCCTGATCGCCTCGACGCCGCCATCTCTGCCCTCGCCCGGGCGGGACAGCGGCGTCTGCTGATCAGCACGGTCGAGACCTGGGCCGATCGCGGCAGTCCCACCGTGAACGCCCGCCTGGCCCAGGTGAGGGCCCTGCTCGAGCTCGGCATGACCGACCGCGCGTGGACCCGGTTGCGCGCCTTGCCGCCTGGATCTGGGGAGGAGGCCGAGCAGGTCATCCTCCAGACGCGCCTGTTCCTGGAGCACGGCTGGCCCGACCGGGCGACCAAGAGCCTCGCCACCCTGCGGGAGCTCGCCCCCGATCACCCCGACATCCCCAAGCTCGCGCGCGCGATCGCCAAGGAGCGGCTCGGGGACGATCCGGAGATCTCCGGCGCCACGATGGCCCGCCGCGACGCGCTCCGCCTCGTCCGCAAGGAGATGGCGCAAGGCGCGATCTTCCGTGCCCGGCAGCTGCTCGACACCTTCGAGAAGCACTGGCCCGCAGACCCCTCGTTCGGCGACCTCCGGTGGGCCCTGGTCGGCGACTACCGGCTGCGCCAGACCACCCTCGACGAGGTCGCCTCCCGCTGGGGCGGAACGGCCGCCGCCGACGAGGACGAGGACACGATGGACATCGACATGCGGGGTGAGGCGTTTCAGAGCGCGCCGCTGCCCCGCTTGTTCGGGGACCGTCGGGACGAGGTCTCGGAGGTCTCGGGCACCGTCGCCGACGATCCGGAGTCCACCGCCGCGATGTACCTGGACGACGTGCTGCGCGCGGCCGACGGGGCCCCCTCCCAGCCCACGCCCGAGGAAGACGACGCAGGGGATGCCGAGGACGAGCCCACCCAGCTGCTGCGGGTGATGCGTCGCAGCCAGGGGCCCTCCACCGAGCCCGGCCAGCAAGCCCCCGCCCCGGTCGAGCCCACCGAGATGGAGTTCGAGGACGACGACGTCGTGGTGATGACCCACGACCGGGCGAGCAGTCCCCCGGTGGAGACCCGGATGCCCCGGGCCGCCGCGCCGATGCCCGAGCGGCTGCCCCTGCCCATCACCCAGCCCTACACCGATCCCGGTGCGGAGCTGTTCGACGACGACGACCTGCGCGCACCGCCCCCCCCCTTGGCGAGCGAAGGCGTCGAGATCGCCCAAGGCATGACCATGGGACAGCTGGCACTCGGCGTGGCCGCCGGCGGCCTGTTGGTGTTGTCCGCCGCCACCTTGCTGGCCTGGATCGCCCTGTCCTGATCCTGCGACGGCGACCGCGGCCAGGCCCTCAGAACGGCACGCCCAGCCCGATGCCGAGGGTCAGCGCCCCCGCCCCCGCCAGCGCGTAGCCTGCGGCGGCCCGCCCGTTGGCGCGCGCCTGGGCCGCCGTGACGTCCGCCGGCGCGACCTCCCCCTGGCGCACCGCCGCAGCGGTGGCCATGCCGGTCCCCCACAGCGCCACCCCTGCCGCCGCGACCACCCCACCCACCACACCGGTGGCCAGGCGGATGGTGCGTCGACGCTCCGCGCGGGCCGTGGGGCGCTCCCCCACCGGCGCGAGCGTTCCGACCGGCACCGAGGTGGCGGACAGGTGGTGGCCCGTGTGGACCCAGGTTCCATCCGGCCCCGCGATCTGCAGGACGAACGCCCGGCCCTCCGGCAGCGTGAGCGCCTCCTCGTCGCCGTGGAGACCGTCGACCCACCATCCGCCCCGGGGCGCCCAGTCAAGCGTGACCGTGTCGGCCCGGGAGCCCTGCAGACGTCCCTCCAGGAGCAGTGTCGCAAGCGGGTGAGGCTCGGCCAGGTGCGGCGGCAGGGTCCACCGGGGGTCGAGCCGACCCAGCGCCCCGAACGCGCGCCGCACGGCCTCGAGGTCTCCGTCGACAAACGCCTCGGCCGCCCGGGCGCGATGCCACGCCGCCGCCTCCACAGGGGTCAGGCGTACCGACGCCGCCTCCACGCGGCGAGCGAGGGCCTCCCGCGCCTGCACGAGCGCCTCCGGATCGACCTCGACGAAGGCTGTCCACACCGCATCACAGGCGGTGGACCAGGCGTGGCGCTCGACCGACGCGTCGCCCGCCGGAGCCCAAGAGACCCCCATCCACAACCAGGTCGCGACGAACACAGCGCCTCCCACCCCGTCAGTGTCCCCCGTGACCGCCTGCGCCGCCATGACCGGCTGGCGCCGGATCGTGGTGGTCCTCCGCCGGCCCCGCGTCGTGGGGCGCGTCGTGGGACGGCTCGCCGTGTGCGTCGGCCCCGTGAGACGGCGCGCCGTGCGCGTCGGCGCCGTGAGACGGTGCGCCGTGGGCTGGTGCCGCGTGCGCCTCGCCGTGGGCTGCCCCGTGCGTGTCCTGGGCGTCGTGCGCCGGCACGGGATCCAGGGTGCCCCGCGTGAAGAACAGCACCGCGTACAGCGTGAGCAGCATCGCCATGCTCAGCGCACCGGAGCGGGTGGTAAACGTGGCCGCCGCAGCGCTGCCCGGCCCCGTCTTGCGCGCGATGCGGGCCACCGTGTCCTCGGCGAGCCGCAGGATCTGATCCCGCACGCCGCGGTACGCGTCGTCCACCCAGGCCCAGACCCGTCCCCCGACCGCCGGCAACGCCACCCGGTCGAACCAGTCCGCGTCCAGCGGCGCCGGCTCCGGCGTGACGTGGAACGCGCCGAAGCGCACCAGCCCGAAGTACGCGAACGCCGCCCCCGCCGAGAGCTGGAGGATCGCCAGCGCATGGTGGGCGTTGTACGGCGAGTAGGCCGCGCGATCGAAGGTGAAGGGCAGCGCGTCCCACAGCACGGTGGGCATCAACCCAAACCCGACCAGCGGGAGTGCCGCCAGGACCATGGCCGCACGCATCGGACCGGGCGCCGCCGCCGCCCCCTCGATCGCCTCCGCACGGGGACGCCCGAACACCTGCCAGGGCAGGTGCACGCCGATCACCAACACCATCGCCGCGGTGGTGGCCTCCAGGACGAGCCAGGCGACGGTCTCGTGGGCCGCGCCCGCCGACGCGGTGATCAACGACTTGCTGGCGTACCCGGCGAGCCCCGGAAGGTGCGACCACGCCCCCACCAGGTACAGCAGCGCCGTGGTGGGCATGACCGCCCCCAGCCCGCCCAGGGTGGACGCCTCGCTGCGGCCGGTCCGGTACACCACCGCCCCGGTCGCCATGAACAACAGCGACTTGTACAGGATGTGGACCACCGCCAGGGCGCTCACCCCCGCGAGGGCCAGGTCGCTCCCGATGCCGATCGCGACCACCATGAACCCGAGCTGGTTGACCAGCACGTACGCGAGGATGCGCCGGATGTCGTCGCTGCGCAGGGCGAGCACCAGGGCGACGACGGTCATCGCCGCCCCGATCGGCACCAGGATCGGCAGCCCCGCAAACAATCGCATCAGCGCATAGATCGCCATCTTCGTGGTGAACGCGCTGAGGAACACCGTGCCACCCGGCGTGGCCTCCGGGTAGGTGCGCGTGAGCCAGGTGTGGACCCCCGGCATGCAGACCTTGATCCCGATCGCGGCGAGCAGCAGCAGGCTGCCAGCCTCGTCGAGCGAGACCGGGCCGAGCTCGAGCGACAGGCCCGCGTTGGCCCGCCACAGCACCCCGGCGAGCAGCAGCACCCCCGAGACCACTTGCCACGCGAGGTAGCGGAGCCCGACCGCGAACGCCCGGCCACCGCCGCGCGCCCACACGAGGAACACGCTGAACACCCCGGTGAGCTCCCAGCCGATGAACAGGCTGACGAGATCGCCGGCACACACCGCGAACACCGCGGCACCCGCGTACATCTGGCCCGCGACCGGGGTGATGCGCTCCCGGGGATCGCCCAGGCTGTACAGGGTGCCGAGCCAAGCCGCCGCGTGGAACACCGTGGCCCACAGCCACGACACGCCGTCGAGCCGCAGGGGCACGAGGACCACGCCGTGGGCCGGCCACCACAGCTCGGTGCCGATCGTCAGGGTGGAGAACGCAAGCCAGCTCAACACGGGGATCGCCAGCATGGCGCCCCCGAACAAGGCGCTCGAGCGCAGGCGCGCCACCAGCGGCGGCAGCACCACCATCAGCAAGCCCGGCAGCAACCACTCAGGCATCGTCGCCCTCCGACACCACCACCGACACGTCGGCGGAATCGGGCTCCTCGGGGACGGCCGTGTCCAGCAGCGCCTCCCCCGCGTACGCCGCCAGCTGCACGATGCCGAGCGGGGCGACCAGCCCGAGGATGGCAGCAAAGGACGGGATCAGCTCGACGTCGAAGTGCGGATGCGGGTTGGGCAGCCCGAATCCAATCATGGTGAGCGCCACCCACAGCACGCCCGACGCCTGCACCAGCGTGCCGAGCCGGGGTCCACCACGCGCGATTCCTGGGGTCATCCTGCCCTCACCATCGCCGCGAGCAGGTTGGCCACCGGCCCCCCCGCCACGAACAACACCACACACATGGCCGCCGTGACCAGCGGGGGTGCCAGGGTCATGGGCGGGGCTTCCCCGTGCACGTGCGCGACCGTCTCCTCGTCGGGCGGCAGGAAGAACGCCCGACCGACGATGTCCATCAGGTAGAGCACGTTGAGCACCGACGAGGTCATCAACACCGCCACGAGCACAGGGCGGTCGGCCTGCAGCGCGCCCAGCGCCAGCCACCACTTGCTCCAGGCCCCTCCGCCGGGCGGCACCCCGATCACGCTCAGGGCCCCCACCGCGAACGCGCCGAAGGTCCACGGCATCAGCCGACCGAGGCCGACCATGTCCCGGATGTCCTTGCGGTGCGTGGCGACCGCAATCGCCCCCGCGACGAAGAACAGCGTGATCTTGCCGAACGCGTGCATCACGATGTGCAGGCCACCCCCGACGATCGCCGCCGGCGTGGCGATCGCCGCCCCGAGCACGATGTAGCCGAGCTGGCCGATCGTGCTGTAGGCGAGCCGCTCCTTGAGGTTGGTCTTGGTCATGGCGACCAGGCTGGCGGTGAGCACGGTGAACGCCGCCACGTAGGTGAGCCAGCCCGTGGCGCCGGTCTCCGCCAGCAGGTCCAGCCCGAACACGTACACCACGATCTTCAGGACGCTGAACACGCCCGCCTTCACCACCGCGACGGCATGCAGCAGCGCCGACACCGGCGTGGGCGCCACCATCGCGTTGGGCAGCCACCGGTGGAACGGCATCAGCGCCGCCTTGCCGACCCCGAAGAAGTACAGGCCCGCGAGCACGGTGAGCGCCCACCCGTCCACGTGCCCGCGCAGGATGCCCCCGGGCGTGAACTCCGTGGTGCCGGTCGCCGACCAGGTCCACAGGATCGCGGTGAGCAGCAGGCCGATCGACGTGAACAGCAAGATGCCCAGGTACACCCGCCCAGCACGCCGTGCCTTGTCGTCCTGGTGGTGGGTCACCAACGGGTAGGTCGACAGGGTGAGGACTTCGTAGAACAGAAACAGCGTGATCAGGTTCGCCGCGAACGCGATGCCGACCGCCGCCGAGATCGCCGCGCTGAAGAACACGAGGAACCGCGTCTGGTTCTCCTCGTGGTGCCCGCGCAGGTAGCCGACGGCGTACACCAACGTCACCGGCCACAAGAACGCTGCCACCCCGCTGAACACGAGGCCCAGCGGCTCCACCGAGAACGCCAGCGACACGTTGGGCAGCATCGGCAGCAGCACCAGGGACGGACGCTGGCCCGCGACGACCGCCGGCGCGATCCCCCAGAACACGAACACCCCGAGCAGCGACGACATCACGATCATCGCGGTGTCGCGCACGTCGGGCACCCGACCGAGCAGCGCCACCACCAGGCTCACGACCAGCGGCAGCAGCAACGACGCCAGGATGGAGAACTCGGCGCTCATGGACGGATCCCCAGCAGCTGCTCCGCCGCCCAGGTGGCGACCGTGGTGGTCTGGGTGGCCCAGACGCCGAACACGAGGCTGCTGCCGATCAGCAACCAGGTGAACACCTGCTGGGTCCAGGGCGCCTCGACCGCCCCCGTCATCGCGTGGGACGGGGGATGGAACCAGACGACCTCGACGATGCGCCACACGTAGGCCACGGCCAGCAGGCTGCTCAGGATGGCGGCCACGGCCACGAACCACAGGCCCTCAGCCCACAGCGCCTCGACCAGCGCCACCTTGGTGATGAACCCGACCGTGCCGGGCACACCGATCAGGCCCGCCCCGCCCAGCACCAGCGCCAGCACGGAGACCGGCATCACCCGGACCGCGCCCTTGAAGTCATCCATGCGGGTGGAGCCTGCCTGGGCCGCGATCTGGCCGACCGCCATGAACATCCCGCCCTTGATCAGGGCGTGGTGCAGCAGGTGGAGCAGGGCCGCCGTGACCCCGCCGACCGTCGCCGTGGCCAGACCGAGGATCATGTAC
>JAUHWK010000316.1 GCA_030424555.1 bacterium
CACGTCGCCGGACGCCCCACACCCGAAGCAGTGGTAGAAGCTCTTGTGTGGCACGACATGGAAGCTCGGCGACTTCTCCTGGTGGAACGGGCACAGCCCGACGTGGCTCCCCCCGCGCTTGGCCAGCTTGACGTGCCGGGAGATCACCTCGACGAGATCCGTGCGCTCACGGACCGCCTCGACGACTTCGCGGGGGATCAGGGCCATCGGATGCCGGGGTAGGACCGGACCCCCAAGACGGGGGCGGCGCGGAGGATCGGGCGACGCGGAGCAGCCGATCCCTCCGGGACGAGGGGGCCATCCGCAGGCCACCTGCCGGGGAGGGCAAGGGGAGGGGGGGCGACCGCTCTCGCGTATCGCGGGGCCCCCGGTCTGCCAGGATCAGGCGTCGAGGGCGGCCTGGATCGTGGCCTCGTCCTGCTCGTGGTCGGACACGCGGGCGATGCGGGCGCCCAGGCTGCGCAGGCGGGCGGTGAGGTCTTCGTAGCCACGGTCGAGGTGGTAGATCCGCAAGACCTCGGTGCGCCCCTGGGCGGCGAGGGCGGCGATCACGAGGGCGGCGGAGGCCCGCAGATCGGAGGCCATCACGGCGGCGCCCTCGAGGTGATCGACGCCCACCACGGTGGCGGTGTTGCCACGGGTGTCGATGCGCGCGCCCATGCGGAGCAGCTCGGCCGCGTGCAGGAACCGGTTCTCGAAGATGTTCTCCACCACGGTGGACGGCCCGTCGGCCACGCAGGCGAGCGCCATGAACTGGGCCTGCATGTCGGTGGGGAAGCCGGGATGGGGCTCGGTGATCACCTTGAGCGCCTTGAGACGCTCGGGCCCGATGCACCGGATGGAGGTGGGGGTGGTCTCGACCGTGCAGCCCGCTTGCTCGAG
This sequence comes from bacterium, assembly GCA_030424555.1. Classification (GTDB taxonomy): domain Bacteria; phylum Myxococcota_A; class UBA796; order UBA796; genus JAUHWK01. Next base: position 883 of record JAUHWK010000316.1, read on the forward strand.
CTTGGCGAGCACGGCGGTGAGCAAGGTGGGATCGGTGTCGGTGACGGTGACGTCGCCCCCGGTGACGGCGGCGGCGACCAGCCAGGTCCCGGTCTCGATGCGATCGGGGAGGATGGGCCACGGCCGGCTGGCCGGCGACAGGCGCGAGACGCCCTCGATGACCAGGGTGGAGGTCCCCAAGCCCTCGATGCGTGCGCCGAGGCTGATCAGGAAGTTGCCGAGGTCGACGATCTCCGGCTCGCGGGCTGCGTTGTGCAGGGTGGTGGTGCCGTCGGCGAGCACCGCCGCCATCAGCACGTTCTCGGTGCCGGTGACCGTGGGCATGTCGAACTGGAAGGTGGCGCCGCGGAGGCGTCCGGCCCGTCCGTGGATGTAGCCACCGGACAGCTCGAACCGGGCGCCGAGGGCCTCGAGGCCCCGGAGGTGCTGGTCGATCGGACGAACGCCGATCGCGCATCCGCCCGGCAGGGACACCCGCGCCTCGCCCACCCGGGCCAGCAGGGGACCGAGCACCAACACGCTGGCGCGCATCTTTCGGACGAGGTCGTAGGGCGCCTCGTTGAACGCGATGCGGGAGGTGTCGAGCCGCACGTCGTGGCCGTCGACCAGCGAGGGGCACCCGATGCGGCCCAGCAGCGACAGGGTGGACAGGGTGTCGGCCAGCTCGGGCACGTTGGCGAGCCGATGCTCCCCAGGGGCCAGCAGGGTGGCGATCAGGATGGGGAGGGCGGCGTTCTTGGCGCCGGAGGCGGACAACGACCCGTGGAGCGGACGTCCGCCCTCGATGACCAGCTTGTCCATCGGGGACTCCGGGGACCGGGGCAGGAAGCCCTCGGCAAGGGAAGGGACCCGGTCGTAAGGGGATCGGAGGGGACCGGCCACCACGCCGTGGATCAGTCGTCCCCGTCCTGTTCCCGGCGCGTCAGGGAGGGGTCGACCTCGGGGTGATGCAGGGCCCAGTCGACCCGGCGGACCACGCCGCGCAGCGCCCGGAGCTGACGATCGGTGAGCCCGGCGCGCTGCAGGCCCTCGTGCAGGGTGACGCGCAGGCGCTCTTCGGTCTTGTCCTTGGCGTACCCGACCCGGCGCAGCAGCGTGACCGTGTCGTCCACGAAGGGCGACATCTCGGCGACCGTGGCCAAGCGCACGCCGGGGGCAGGCTGGGCGAGGTCGGCGGTGGTGCGGGGGCCGCCGCGGCCCGACACGGGACGGCCCTCGGCGTCGAGGCCGCGCGCGCGGGCTTGCTCGAACAGGTGGTGCGCGACGAGCAGCACCGCCTGTCCGAGGTTGAGGCTGGCGTGGACGTCGGTAGGAATGCGAATCAGGGCGGCGGCGGCCTGGGAGACCTCGGCGGGGAGCCCGAAGTCCTCTCGCCCGAACAGGATCGCGACCCGCTGTCCGACCGGGCCGTCGAGCACGGCGTCGGCGGCCTCCCGCGGCTCGAGCACGACCTGCTGGTGTCGGCGATGACGGGCGCTGGTCGCGTACACGACGTGGACGTCCTCCAGGGCCTCCTCGAGGGTGGCGACGACCCGCAGCCGGTCGGTGATCGCCGACGAGCCAGGTGCGAGCCAGCGCACGGTCTCGGGATCCCACGACGGCGCGGCATCGACGACGACCAGCTGGTGCAGGCCCATGTTCGCCATCGCCCGCGCCGCGGCACCGGCATTGCCAGGGTGCTGCGGCTGGAACAGGACGATGCGGACATCGTCAGCGAGCCGCGCCCGGAGCGCGGCGTCGTCCCCGATCGGGGCGTCGGCCGAGGGGTCGCTCAGCGCTTGCCGCCGAACAGCCCGCGGAACCAGCCGCGCACCCCGCCATCCTCTTGCTGCGGTGCGGCGGTGGGGCCGCGGCGCAGCTGGGAGCGCAGGTTGGCGATGCCATCGTCGGCGCTGGGCTCCGGCTCCTTGGCGAAGTCGGGCGTCGCGTCGGCGGGCTCCAGATCCTCTTGGGGGACCGGGGGCAGGCCGAGGTTGTCGGTGGGGTCGATGGTGCCGGCGTCGGCGCTGGCGACCGGCATGTCGAGCGTGGGCGCGGGCGCGGCCGGACGGCGCTTGCGCGGCGACTTGCGACGGGACGGCGTGCCCGTGCTCGTGTTGCGCTCCTCGCCGAGCCGGATCGTGGACTCGATGGTCTCGCCCGTGTCCTTGTCGCGCGCGGACAGGTTGAGCATGCCCTGGCTGTCGATCAGGAAGGTGACCTCGAGCTGGACCTCGCCGGCGGGGGCGTCGCGCAGTCCGTAGAACACGAAGCTGCCGAGGGGCTCGCACTTGTCGGTGCGATCCGAGTCGCCCTGGAACATGTGCAGCGCGATGGTCTTCTGGTCGTCCTTGGACGTGACCAGCTTGCTCTTCTTGCGGGCGGGCAGGGCGGTGTTCTTCTTGAACAGGACGCGCATCCGGCCGTTGGGCAGGCCGATGCCGATCGGGATCGGCAGTGCGTCGCGGAGGGTGACGTCGTCCTCCTCCTTCTTGACCTTGCCCGACAGCGAGCGGGCCATGATCGCCGCACCGATGGCGACGGCCTCGTCGGGGTGGACCTTCTCGGACGGCGGGCGGCCGAGGAAGTCGGTGAGGCGCTTGCGCACGCGCGGCATGCGGGACTGACCACCGACCAGCAGCAGCTCGTCGATCTGGCCGCGGTGGGTGTCGGCCTCCTCGAGGATGCGCTCGCAGGTGCTGATGCTGCGCTCCACGAGATCGCCGGTGAGCTCCTCCAGCTTGTCGCGGGTGAGCTCGAGGTCGAGGTGGAGCGGCTGGCCGTCGTGGGTGGTGCCGAGCGACGGGAGGAGGATGTGCTCAGACTCCGCGGCAGACAGCCGGATCTTGGCGGTCTCGGCGGCGTCGCGGATGCGGGCGATCGCGGTGCGGTCGTAGGACAGGTCGACGTCGTGCTCCATGAGCACGTGCTTGAGGACCCACTGCATGACGCGGTCGTCGAAGTCGACACCGCCGAGGAACGTGTCGCCTCCGGTGGCGAGCACCTCGAAGCGCTTGTCCTTGATGTCGATCACGGAGATGTCGAACGTGCCGCCACCGAGGTCGTAGATCGCGACCCGCTGGTTGAGCTTCTTGCCGAGCCCGTAGGCGAGGGCTGCGGCCGTGGGCTCGTTGAGGACCCGCAGGACGTGCAGCCCGGCGAGCCGCCCGGCGGCCTTGACCGCGGCGCGCTGCCGGTCGTTGAAGTAGGCGGGGACCGTGATCACGGCCTCGTCGACGTCGTCGTTGAGGACGCGCTCGGCGTTCTCCTTGATCCGCTGAAGGATCGCCGCGGAGATCTGCTCCAGGGTCATCACCTGGCCGCTGATCTTGACCAGGACCTCTTCGCTGTCGCCTTCGACCAGCTCGTAGGTGAACACCTGCTTCATCTGCTCGACGGCGTCGCTGTCGTAGTCGCGCCCGAGGAGGCGCTTGGACGCCGCCACCGTGCCCACAGGGTTGTGGGTGGACTGGGCGCGTGCTTCCTCACCGACGAGACGCTTGCCCGTCTTGTCGATCGCGAAGACCGATGGGATGGTCTTCTCGCCGTTGGCGTAGGTGAGGACGCGCGGCTTGCCTTGCTCCATCACGGCCGCGCAGCTGTTCGTGGTCCCGAGATCGATGCCGATCGCTCGTGCCATGGAGGTGTTGCCCTCTCGTCCTTTGCGCCAAGCGTGGGGTCCGGCGCTCGGCGTTGATACCATGGCGGGCGCCGTGTCTCCAAGGGGGCTTCGGTCAGTCCCCGACTTCCGGCGGAATCCGGTGGTGGACCCGAAGCGTACGAATGGCGCGATCGGTGGCCTCGGTCACCGTCAGCACCACCTCGCCGATGGCGACCTCGTCCCCCACATCGGGGATTCGACCGAACTGTGCGAGCGCGACACCTGCCACCGTCTCCCAGGGCCCGTCGGGGAGCGACAGCCCGGTCTGCTCGACGAAGGCCTCGACCTCGGTGCTGCCGGGAACGCGCCAGGTGCCGTCGGCGATGGGGACGGCGCCGGGGCGGCTGCGAT
>JAUHWK010000317.1 GCA_030424555.1 bacterium
CGAGATGTTGTCGCGATCCGCCGCCTCGTGCGGTGAACCGCGGAGACGAAAAAGCCCAGTCGTTGTCCCACTCTGGAGCCGTGAACCATCCGCTCTCTGGTGTGAACCGGCTTTTCGGCGTCTGGAGGCGTCTCTGAGCCCCAAGAGCAGTCAGAGAGCACCGGTCTGGGTCCGGCGACGAGGCGAGGTGCTCTGGCGCCGCCCGACCAGAGAGCACCCCCGGCGAGGGGCCACCGTCCGCAAACCCGCACCACGACGGCAGATACGACAAGACCCCCGCCGGCGAAGCCGACGAGGGTCTTGTTAAGAGAAAGGCCCAGGCTGACTAGCCTGGGCCTTATGAAGCGCCCGCACCTGGATTCGAACCAGGGACACACGGATTAACAGTCCGTTGCTCTAACCAACTGAGCTATGCGGGCAGGGATGTCTGACGGGGTGCGGCGGGGCCCCGAGGGTGACCCAGGATCGCGCGCCCGGCGCCCTTACCGTGGGGGGTAGGGGGCGTCAACCAGCCGCGGTGGGTCCGGTCAGTCGACGTAGCCCAGCGCCTCCAGGGACTGGCGGATCCCCGTGGGGAGGACGTCGTCTGGGGCGGTGGGGTGATCGCGGCGATCGCGGATGTCTGTGCGCAGCGACAAGCCCGCGGCCTCGAGGGCGGCGAAGTCGGACCGGCGTGCGGGGGGGAGGGCCCGCCAGGCGTGCTCGTCGTCTGGATGGACGCGGTCGGTGCGGGCGCCCTTGAGGATGTCGCGGGGATCGGGGAGGCCGGGCAGCCCCATCGGCATGGCGGGCCGCCTCGGGTCCTCGGGCGGGCCGGCGGGGAGCGGCGGGGGAATGGGGAGAGAAGGGTCCTCCTCGGCGCGCCACGGGTGGACCTCGTGCGGATCCACAGCGAGGTCGTAGCGCTCGATCCGCCCGAGGGGGCCGGTGATCGCGTTGAGGTCCAGGTCGCGGACCGCGATCTGGAAGCGATCGTCCCCGGGAGGAAGCGGGGCCGGTCCGATGGCGACGGTGGGGTGGTCTGAGGGAGGGGAGGGGGCGAGCAGGCTGTCGGCGAGGGCGTTGGGGTCGCCCGCGATCGCGCGCAGGGTCGCGGCCACCCGTCCGGTGCGCACGGGGCCCGCCAGCACGGGCCCCGCGGGGAGGGTGGTGCCCAGTGGGGGACGGAGGATCCACGGCACCTGAAGCACCGGCTCGTGCAGGTCGTACTGGTGCTCCAGGAACTGCTGGTGCTCCGTCAGGCTCTCGCCGTGGTCGGCCACGGCCAGGATCCAGGCGTCGTCGAGGCGGTCGCGCGCGGCCAGGCCGTCGAGGAGCTGTCCGACCACGGTGTCAAGGTGGGCGACCTCCGCGGCGTACGAGCCCACGCCCTGCTCGAGGCTGGACCAGTCGCGGGCGGCACACGCGTCGGGGTCGACGATCCGCTGGCGCCCGGTGGACAAGGGCGTCGTGGTGCGGGCGCGCTGGGATGGGTGGCCCGCCCAGGTGCAGGGATGGGGCAGGGCGTCCCACGCTGAGGGGGTGCGGGTGCCGTGTCGGTGCGGCGTGTGGGCGTCGTACAGGTGGACCCACATCAGCACCGGCTGCGCCTGTGGCTGCGCGTCCAGCCACCGAAGGGCGCGCGCCACGGTCACCTCGCCGTCTTGCTTCTGGGTACCCGCGGGGGCTGGCGTGCCCATGAGCGCGTGGACCAGCGGGAGGTGACGGGAGACCGCGTCGTCGCCCAGCGCGTCCCGGTAGGTGTGAAACCACGCGCCCAGCCCGTGCGCGCCGTGCAGCACCGACGTGCTCACGAAGGCGCCGGTCCGGTACCCCCGCGCGGCGAGGTCGAGCGGGGCAGCACGCACCGGCTCGCGCAGCACCCAGCCGTTCTTGAGCACCCCGTGCTCGGCCGGAGAGACCCCGGTGAGCATTGTGAGGTGGGACGGGAGGGTCAGCGGGGCCTCGGCGCGTGCGTGGTCCACCCGCAGCCCGTCGGCGGCGAGGCGTGCCAGCCGCGGTGTGAGGTCCGGGACGCGGGCGTCGGGGTAGGCCGAGACGTGATCGCGGCGGAGGGTGTCCAAGGTCAGCAGCACGATCGTGGGGGGCGTGTCCGCCGCCCGGGGCCCCGGGGCAGGGGCGCGCACGCCCGCTGGGGGCGCGCCGTGGGGCAGTCCGGACCACGACAGACCGAGGGCGATGGCCGTGAGGGCAGCGAACGCCCACGGCGCGATGCGGTCTTGCAGTCCCTGTCGCAGCCCGCGCCGGACGAGGGCCGCACACACGAGCACCGTGAGCCCTCCCATCGTGGCCTCTGCCAGCCACGGCCCCCACGCCTCCCACACCGAGAAGCCCTGTCCAGACGCCGCCAGCCGCCACGCCATCGCCCCGCCAGGCAACAGCGCCCCCAGCGCGACGAGTCCTTGGAACACGCGATCGTGGGCCACGCGGCCTCCCAGGTCGTGTGCTAGCATCGGGTGGGGCCGGTGGAGGGATCGATGCGTGGTGTTCGTCCTTGGCTCCCGGGCGCGATTCGCGCCTTGGTGGGGGCCTTCGCCCTGTCGGGGTGTACGGTGGGCGCGGTGAAGCTACCCGACACGTTCGGGTCGTTTGGTGGCGCCCGATCGGGGGTGTGGCTCGTGACCACCTCGGTGGACTCGGGTGCGTCGGAGTCGCACGCCCTCATCCTGTCCAACACGTCCGGCTTGTGTGCGACGTACAAGCGCGCCCTTCCCGCGATCCACGATGCCGGCCGCGCCTACCAGGCCGCGATCCAAGACGTGTATCAGTCCTACGAGGGCACCTACGGAGACGATGCCTACGCGGGGTTCCAGTCGGCTCAGTGTGAGGCGACGCGCGGGTACTACGAGGCGCTCGCGGCCGCGACCCGCCGGCTGTACCGCGAGGGCTCACGAATGCTGTCGTTCACCCTGCGTCAAGGCCCCGCCACCGCGCCGACCTCTGGCGTGTTCACCCAGGGAGGGTTCGACGAGGGCCCAGGCGACAAGCGGTTTGACGGCACGTACATCGAGCACGACCGCAACCCGTACTCGGATGTTGTGGAGGCGCTCAAGGACGTGGACTGCACGTCGGACTCGCCGTACGACAACCCCCTCTACGATGCCTTGGTCGGGGAGTCCGGCGACCTGTCGTTCGAGGCCATGCCCGTGTACAACGGGACCCTGGAGCTGACGTCGCGGGGCGACGAGGCGTTCCAGGGCCTGCTGTCGGATGCGGCGATCGTGGGGGAGGACGGCCTGTCCTTCGATGCGCGCTTCTCCCGCTGTGATGTCCGCGTCGATGTGGCGGACTACGCGCCAGCGATTGGGTGGTGAGCGCCATGACCAAGAGCATGGCCGTGGTGCGTTGGGGTGGTTGGGCGCTGCTCGTCTCGGGCTGCACGGTGGGCCAGGTCGACACCCCGCCAGGGCTCGGCGCGTTCGGGGGCGCGCGCTCCGGGGTGTGGCTTGTCCACGAGCGGGAGGGCGCCGGCACCACCCACACGCTGATCGTCTCCAACCAACGCGCCTTGTGTGGCACCTTGCAGCGGGCGCTTCCCGCCGTGGAGGAGGCGGGCGCTCGGTTCGAGGCCGCGATGCGGGCGGCGTACGAACAGGGCGGCGCCGACCCCTACGCCGAGGGCACGTGGGCCCGGTACGCCACCGTACAGTGCGAGGCGTACCGGGCGTACTTTTCGGAGCTCACCGAAGCCACGGATCGCCTGTACCAGCCAGATAGCCGCATGGTGTCATTGGCGACCTTCAATGGTGGGGTTCGGGTTCCCGAGTCGGGCGAGTACGGCCCGCCGGGTTCCGTGGGCGCGTCCTCGTACGAAGGGCAGTACATCGAGCAGCACCGCAATCCGTACGCGCCGTACGCCGAGGCGTTTGATGCGATCGACTGCCAAGGCGACGATCTGTACGAGGCCCTCTACGCGCCGTTCTACGGCAACGACACGGAGCCCCCGAGCATCGCGCTCCCGCTTCGAGAGGGGGCGCTCACCCTCGAGGACGTGGGGCGCGATCGCTTCCGGGTGCAGCTCGAAGGGGCGTTGGTGGACGAAGTTCCCGGCTTGTCGCTCGACGCGACCGTGTCCCGGTGCGACGTGATCTCCCCCGCGGCGAGCGGCCTCGAGCTTCCGTACGGCATGTACTGAGCGGGCTTGTCGGCCGCGGGGGTGTGGTCACAGCGGACAGGGGCGGGCGATGGCATCGTTCCCCACGGCGTCGCGCGACACCCACAGCTCGTCCCGGCCGTCGCCATCCAGGTCCACGGCGTGGACGTTGGCGCCGATCGCGGCCCTTGGGACGGTCGTGCCGAACACCGGCACCGCATCCGCCCCGTGGCCGGCCTGTCCGGGCGTGATCTGCCACAGCACCCCGTTGGACGAGCCCACCAGGCCCAGATCCTGCACCGCGCACGCGGGGCTCGGAGGACGCCACGCCCCGACGAGGTGTCCGGCGTACACCTCCTGCGCTCCGTCCCCATCGACATCGGCCACGACGGTGGGGTTGTCGAAGATCACCGAGGCCTCCGCCCGGAGGGGAGGGCCGACGTCGGGGTCCAGGGGCACGACCGTGCGCTCCGCCCAGCTGGCGGACACGCCGGTCCACCCCGGATCGATGTGAACGAACACGGCACCCGGATGACGCCCATCGTACGCGGTGGCCCCGGCATCCTGGATCTCCCCCTGGATGGAGCGCAGGGGATCCTCGTCGATCGTCAGCGCGAGGTCGGTGTCGCCGGCGTCGAGGTGGGCGGACCACAGCGTGTCTCGGGACGCGACGAGCAGCTGGTCGGTGGCGTGGTCCCGCCAGGTGGCGACGCTCAGCGGGCCGTCGAGCGCGAGGGGCGGGGACACGTGCCCAGACATGGGGGACCAGGCGGTGA
>JAUHWK010000318.1 GCA_030424555.1 bacterium
GGCGTGGACCGCACGGCACAGCGTGGTGAAGCGTGCGGCCAGGGTGGGATCGTCGAACCGGCCGGCGATCGCGAGCCCGAACCGGTCGCTGTGGGCGAGCAGCGGCCGGTTGTCGCCGAGGCGGTCGACCACGGCGTACACGGCGTGCCCTGGTCGGATCAGCACGACGGACACGGCGTTGGCGTACCGGTCGAGGGGGTGACCCCGATGCGCGGACCGGTCCAAGGGCGGCGTGGTGAGCCACACCCGGCGTGCGGCGCGTCGATCGGGGTCGTGGAGGTCGGCGGGGAAGGGCGCGTCCACGGGCTCCTCCGTGCGCACGTCCACGTCGGTCAAGCGCTCCACGGGCAGCGCGAGGGCGGACACCCCGTCGAGCTGGACGCGGGGGTGGGGCCGGACGCCGCGCGCGTCGAGGTCGAGCAGGGCCTCGGACAGGGTCGCGAGCCGTGTGGGCGTGGGGTCGTCGACGCGCAGCCGGACGACGCGATGATCGCCGCTGGCCAGCAGCGACTGTAGGGTGTCGGCGAGGTCGTGGGCGGGTTGATCACGGACCGGCAGCTGGACGTCCACCGGCAGGCCGAACGCGTGCAGGTTGCGCATCCCGAACCGAACCTGGCCGAGGTCGCGCCCGGTGGCCGCGTGGAACCCGTCGGGATCGAGGGTGGGGAGGTCCACACGAAACCGGACGTCCCATGCGGTGAACGGACGCACGTGTCGGTCGTCATCCAAGCCCCCGCACGCGGTGTGGAGGGTGGCCCGCAGGTCCCGGGCGTCCAACGCCGACAGCAGCGCGGGGAGGTCGGCGAGGGTGAGGGGATCGGTGCCGGTGACGAGCACGCGGTCTCCGGGTGCGGCCTGAAGGGCGTCGAGGCGCTCGGGCCAACCCGGTGCGGGGTCGAGGTTCATTCGCCGTCTCCTGAGGGGGCGGGCTTGCGAACGCGGAGCAGGAACCGATCGGTCTTTCCACGGATGGCGTCGTCGAACACGTTGAGGGTCCGGTCGTCCTCCGGGTGGCGCAGCACGTCCGACCGCGCGTCGAGGGTGAAGCCTGCCGCGAGGATCTCGTCGAGGACCGGCTGTTCCTCGACGCGGTGCAGGGTCTTGACGTCGGCCACGCCATGGCCGGGGGCGGCGAGGTGGTCGGACACGACGAACACCCCGCCTGGCGCGAGCATGCGGAACACCGCGTCGTTCATCGCGGCGCGGTCCACCGGCATCCAGTAGCTGTCATGGTAGAAAAGACCCATGAACACCACGTCGACGGACCCAGCGGGCACGTCGAGGGCATCGAGCTCTTGGTCCAGGCGGACGACGTGCTCCAGACCCGGGCGGGCGAGGCGTTCGCTGAGCGGTCCCTCGGCGAACCGGTCGAGCACGAACCGGTTGTTCTGGGCGTACACCCGGCCCTCGGGTCCGACCGCCCGCGCGATGAGCTCCGTGGACCACCCCCGTCCCCCCATCAGGTCCACCACGGTCATGCCGGGCGCCAACCCGAGGAACCGGAGGGTCTCGAGGGCCTGCCGGTCCGTGTCGCGCGCCCGGTCCTCCTCGGGCCGATCGGGGTGGTTGACCGCGGCGACGAGGGGATCGGCGCGGAAGGACGTGGGCCCCGTGGCGGAATCGGATGCGTCCGCGGTGGGGGTGGGCTGCTTGGCGCACGCGACGAGGAGGGCCAGGGCCAGGGTTGTGAGACGGGTCATCGGGGCTCCATGAGAGGGATGGGTACGCGTGATCGCCGTGTTTGTTGCCGGGTCCTGGCTTCCTGTGCGATGGGGGAGCCACGTCGACGCCTTCGTCGATGCAAGGGGAACCATCATGCGCACCGTTCGATCCTTCCTGCTGGCCTCCGTTGCGGTGGCCGTCGGCCTCTCCATGGCCTGCTCGCCCAAGAATGTCGTCAACGACCTGCTCGACCAGTCGTCGGAGGTCGTGTCGGCCTGCGAGGACCTCACCGACGTCAGCGCCTGTGCGGAGTGCTGTACCGAAGAGGACGACAAGTACAATGGTGGGGCCGTGGTCGGCGGAAGCACCTGCGAGTGTACGTTCCCCGACTCCGACGCGGACTGACCCCAGCGGGGTGGACGCGGTCGGGGCACCGCGGCAGGTCACCGTATGGCCGCGTCCATCTGCTTGTTCTGGGTCACGCCGTTCGTGTGGCTACCGCTCGTCTTGCTCGTCCGGGTGATCTTGCCCGGACGGCGCAGGATGCCGTCTGCCCAGGAGACACTGGCGGGCCTCGGGATGGCGATGGTCGGGGCCGTGGTCTTCGGGATGATGCTCCAGTCCTGGCACACGGGCGTGATCGACCTGCCTCGGCGGGACGTCGTGTACCGGAACACGCCGGGGATGTGGTGGTTCTTGATGGCGTTCCAGGCGTTGTTGCTGGCGATGCTGTCGGTCCTGCCGATCGGGCTGCTCGTCGTCGTGCCGCGCGAGCGCGTGGTCGACACCGCGACGGAGGATCGGTAGGCTGTCGGCATGCGCGACCGTTGGGCCATCGGGGTGGGGCTGTTCTTGGCAGGGTGCGTCCCGGGCGAGATGCCCCTGGATGGGCCCGGACCAGGCGCCGGTGCGCAGGACGATCTGCCCGACCCGTTCCGTCCGGACACCGGGCTCGACGTGGATCCGCTCCAAGGGTGTCTGCCCACGGCGGGACCGGTGCTGGACCTCGGCGTGGTGTCGTCGCACAGCCTCGGCGACGCGGGCTGGCCCCTCGACGAGCCTGAGCGGGGGCTCGGGTTGGTCGACCTTGGGGACGGCACGATGGTGGCGTGGATGCACACGGCGCTCGCCTGCATCCCGGCGGCGTACTCGCTGCCCGGCGCGTGCCCGTCCGACAGTCGCGCGCGCACGTTCCTCAGCTGGATCGAGGACGGACGGACGGTCGCGGTCGGGGAGGTGTTGGGGGAAGGGCGGCTCGGCACCGTGGTCCCGTGGGGACGGGGGCGGGTCCTGGGCCTGGCCACGGAGAGCGGGATCAGCGCGAGTGCTGGCGCGGTCACGTTGGCGCGCCGGGGTCGCGGTGTGGGCGTCGAGGCGCTCGCGCCGATGTCGGGCCCGATCACGAACGACCGGACCCTCGACTGGCGGGGAGCCGATCGGGCCATCCGGCCGCACGCGCTGCGCGATGGACGGGTGGTCTGGGGCGGTACCATCCAGGACCTCGATCCCACCGCCGACGCGGGTCAGACCTGCCGCGTGGCCGTGCCGGACGGGGGGTGGATCGGGCGATCCTGGGTCGCGGGCGACGGCACCGTCCGAGCCCAGGTCCGGTTCTCCGACACGCATTCCTGGGGTTCCGGCTGGACCTCGGCGTGGGGCACGGTGGACGTGGCCGCCTGTGCGGTCGTCGACCTCGTCGACGCCTCGGTGGCGCCTGGGCTTCGCGGGGCGATGGGTGCGCCAGGGGGCATCCCGGCGACGGGCGACCTGCTGGCGGTGCACGCCGACGGGATGGCCGCGGTCGAGAGCACCATCGACACGAGCGGTCGACCGGTCCGCTCGGCGATGGTGCGGCGGGACGACCGGTACGACCCCGTGTGGTCGACCGACGTGCTGTTCGAGGGGCCCGTGCTCGGCATGCACGCCCACCCCGAGGGCGGCTGGGTCCTGGTGGGGGACGACGCCCGCGGCCCCCACGACGACGCCACGCCCCGCGCGGCCCGCGTCCTCGAGGATGGCACCGTCGCGTGGCGGCGAGCGCTGCCGACAATCGGCGAGGTCCTCGCCTCCGAGCTGGACGACACGGGCAGACTGCACCTGCTGACGTCGGAGACCACGGGGTCGTCGTCGGTCGGGATCACCGCCACGGCATGGCGTGTGGAGACCGTGGCGCTGTCCGCCGACGTGTGCTGGGGCGATGCGGTGGGCCTGCCCTGAACACGCCGCAAGGGGGCAAGCCTCCGTGCAGCGCGCTGGCGTGGCGTGTGGCATGATGCGTTCGGCACGGGCGTCCTCGCCCTGGAGTCTCCATGCGTCCAACCCTCGCCTCGATGGTCCTTCCGCTCCTCATGGGGGCCTGCGGTGACAAGCCCACCACCGACACGATCACGTCGATCCAGGCCGCCTGCGTCGACGGGGACGAGGTCCGCGTGTGGTTCGCTGGCTGCTTGTCGAGCTCCTGCGACACGCTCACGTCGGCGACCTGCGACGCGGTCGACGAGGGCGGCGTGCTCCGCGTCACCGGCACCGCCGAGGTGACGACCCAGGGCACGGTCTGCACCGACGACTGCGGCTTCATCGTCACCACCTGCGCGATCCCCGGCGACCCGGACCCCACCACCACGATCCTCACCTTTGGCGGCGACGACGGCGGCCCGGTACTGGAGGATGCGGGGTGCGACGGGGAGTTCTGACGGCCCCTCGGTGCCGGGGCTCGGACTCGGCTTCAGGCTGTCGGGTTGTCGATGCGATGCGGCGGCTGAGAACTGCGGAGCAACGCGGGGACAGCGTGCCGTGGGAAGACCGCTTGACCGGAGCCCGCCAGGCATGGCGTGTTCGCCAGCCTCGCCTCGAGGTTGGGCAGGTCCTGGTCCGTCCATCCGGCGGGAAGGCCCGCTTGCGCCATGTGCCCGTACTCGACGGCGAGGCCGAGCAGGCGGCGATCGTGGGTTCCGGTCACGTGGACCTGACGCATGCCATCCACCTCGGCGTCGACGTCGGCCGCGTCGAGGCCTAGCCTTCGGAGGCGATCGCCGAGCAGATCGGCGAGCTGGGCGGGCAGGTCCTTCACCCCTCGCGCCGGGATGACGGCCGGCAGGAAGCCGCGCTCGCTCACGAGCACCAACAGGGGTCGACGCCCAACGACGATCCCCCTGGCGAGCCAGTCGCCCAGCACAGTGTCGGACGTGGGTTCCGGTCCGGGTGTGC
>JAUHWK010000319.1 GCA_030424555.1 bacterium
GGCCTCGTGGCGATCCGTCACCCGACGCGCTACCTGCTGGCCGGGATGAGCGCGATGGCCGCGGTGGTGTGCGTGGTGCTGCTGTTTGCCATGGGCGGGCTGGTGCTGGGCATGATCGCCCCGGGCTTTGCGCATCAGCTGCCGCTGCCCGACGGCGTGACCGACACCGAAAGCTTTCTGCGCGCGGCGCTGATGCACGAGGCGGCGTATTACGGCGGGTTCGCCGGGATCCTGGTCGCGCATGCTGCCGCGCCAGCGGGGGTGTGGTGGCTCGCTCCGTCACTCGCGGTCCCGCTGGCCCTGCTCGCCCCCCAGCTGCGAGGACAGGCATGGTGGGCGTGGATCGGGCTGGGTGCTGTCGGATGGATCGGGCTGGCGGCCTCCCTCGCCACCGCCCCGCACGGCCTCGCCCCATGGAGCGTGTGGGTGTCGACCGGTCCATGGGCTGCGATCGGACCGGGCCTCGCGATGGGCCTGGTGGCCTCGGGATCGGTGTCCGGGGCTCCTGTCCCCGCGCGCACCGCAGCGTGGGCCGTCCTCGCCCTGGTCGGGATGGCCGCGATCGGGGGACTCGCGGTCGAGCGGGTGGCCCTCGCCGACGACATTCCCCGGGTGCTCGCCATGCTCGGGGCGGGGCTCGCCTTCTTGGCGGCCCCCGCGGTCGCACCCGACGTGGCCGGGCCGCGCCATGCGGCGCTGTGGGGGTTCTCCGCCCTGCTCGGCGCCCTCGCGGGCCCCTCCGTCGCCCCCTGGGCCTTGCTGGTGGGCGTGCCGTGGATCGCGGCGTCCCAGGTGCTGGGCTCCCGTCCCCTGCCGGCCGACGCGGGGACGTTGGTGCGGTCCCTTCGCGGGATCGTCCCCGCCCTGCTCGTGCTCCTCGGCCTGCTCGCGGCCCCGCCCCTACCCACCGACCGCGTCGCCGCGATCGGCCTCGCCCTCACGGGCGCGGCCTGGGTCCTCGCCCGCGATCCCGCAGTCGCACGCCGCCTGGTGACGCCATGATGCGCGCCGTGCGTGCGTTGGCGGCGTGCGTGCTCACCCTCGGCACGCCTGGCGCCCTGGCCCACGACGCGAGCGCGCTTCGGTGCGAGCCCGCGGCGATCGCCCCCCACGGCGAGTCCGTGCTCACCCTCACCCGCGAGACCCCCGACGGCGCCGGTCCCCTCGCGGGGCGCACGGTGCGGGTCGCGTGGCGCCCAGGGCTTGCCGGAGCACGGGAGGCGAGTGTCGGGATCACGGATGCACGCGGCCAGGTGCGATGGGACCCCGACGACAGCGGGCCTGCCTGGATCCGCGTGGATGGCGAGCCCACCCCGTGCCGGATCCACGTTGGCTGGCCAGCGCCCCCGCTACGGATCGCCGTGCCGGCGGTGGCGCTGGTGGCCGGCGCCCTGGGGATCCTGTGGTTCGTCCCCGCACCTGCGCGCAGCGTCCGCCGCACCCGATGAGGGGCCCGGCGTTCGCGCAGACGCCGCCAGCGCGGTACACGCGCAGCCCGCCCGGGGAGCCCGCGTGATCCGCGTTGCCCACGCCACCGACATCCACTGGTTCCGCCCTCCAGGGTGGCGCCAGATGTCCCCCAAGCGGATGCTCGGCACCGCCAACCTGTACCTCCGCAACCGGCGTGGCCACTTCGACGCCAGCGTGCAGGATCAGCTGGTCGAGGACATCCTCGCGCAGGAACCGGACCTGGTGATCCTCAGCGGAGACCTCACCGCGCAGGCCACCGAGGACGAGTTCCTCCGCGCCCGCGAGGTCTTGTCGCCCATCCTCGACACCATCCCCACGCTGATCGTGCCCGGCAACCACGACGTCTACACGCAAGGCTCCCAGCGCGCCGGGCGGATGCGGACCCACTTCGAGCCGTGGATGCACCTGGCAGGGCCGATCGGCCACCTGCAGGTCGAGGGGCTGACGGTGATCGGCCTGGACCCCACCCGTCCGCACGCCACCGCCAGCGGTCTCGTGCCGGCCGACCAGCTCGACGCCCTGCGCGACGCCTTGCGCGGGGTCCCCGACGAGAACGCCGCGCTGCTCGTGCTGCACTACCCGGTCGTGGATCGCGCGGGCGCCCTGTACGACCACTGGGAGCACGGCCTGCGCAACGCCGACGCGCTCGTCCACACCCTCGAAGCCTGCTGCCGTCGCCCGGACGCCATCCTCCACGGCCACGTCCACCACGGCTACCGGTCCGAGCTGCACCTGTCCGACGACATCATCCCCACGTTCGACCCCGGCTCCAGCGGCTACGCGTACATGCCGGAGCGGCACCGGGCCGCCTGCTTCAACGTCTACGAGATCGCCCACGGCGACGTGCAGAGCGTCAAGCGGTTCCGGTACGCGGGCAGCGCGTTCGAGCCCGAGCCCGGCGGCGCCTACGCCTCGGGCCGGTGACAGCCTGTCGGGTGGTTCCACGGCCCCACGTGGCCCGACGACACGGTGTCGACTTCACGGCTTGAACGCACGGTTTCCTCCGTGATGGCACGCGCCGTGCATCGCCCGATCCCGGAGGTGTCCATGGCTCGGCGGATCGCGAACGGTGTGCTCAAGGTGTTCCTCGCCCAGCAGGGGATCCTGGCCGTGGGGATCGTGGTGGCGGTCGCGGGTCTGGACCAGGTCCCGCCCGCCGTGTTCCTCCGGTTCACCGCCGAGCAGGTGCCCCACCTGGATCCCGACCTCCTCGACCTGCTCAAGGCGCTGGCGATCCTGGGCAACGCAGGCATCGCGCTGGCCTGCGGCATGGGTGCGGCGCTGCTGTGGCGTGCTCCCGCGGCGATGGCCCCCTGGGGCGCGGTGCTGCTGGGGACGCTGCAGGTCACGGGCTGGCTCGCCGACGTGCCGATGGGCCACAGCAACCTGGTCGCCAACGTCGTGTCCACGGCCGTGATGGGGTTCGGCCTGTGGGGTGCCCTCAGCCTCCGGGCGTCCGAAGCCGACATCGGCTAGGCCCCGACCATGATCGATCCCTCGCCCTATGCTGGCCCGCTCGTCGTCACGCTGCTGTACGTGGCGTTGTACTACTGGTTTCAGACGCGCCTGATCTTCCTCAAGGCCCGCCTCACGCGCGAGTACAAGGAGCGTGGCGAGAAGTTCGACCGCTACTTCGGCGCGGATCGCGAGATGCTCGCCGGCGACCGCGTCCAGCTCAACACCTTGGAGCACATGCCCGTGTTCCTGGTGCTGCTGTGGCTGCACGCCGCCTTCGTCGACCCCACCAGCGCCACCGGGGCCGGTGTGCTGTACCTGGTCGCGCGGGTCGCCTACCCCTTCGCGATGGGATCGCGGATGGGCCGTGGCCCCCGGGGCGCGATCCTCCTGGCCACCGTGCCCGGGTACGGCGCCATCACCTGGCTGCTCGGCGGGTTGGTCTGGGTGCTCGTGGTGTGAGCCACGCCGTCGGACTCACCAGCCGCGGCTTCCGATCATCATCGACACCACGATGCCCGTGATCACCAACAGGCCCCCTCGGGGCACGATGCGCAGCGCGCGGACGACCCGATCGGTCAGCTCCACGTCGTCTCGCTCATGGGCCGAGCAGATCATGCCGTCGAGCCGAGGTTCCAGGATGAAGTGGAACGCCGTGAGCGCGAGGGCGAGCGTGGCCCCCAGCAAGAACACGCGCCCCTGCGGCGTGGCGAGCTGGGACAGGTCGGAGCCGTAGCGTACCCACGCCAGGTAGGCGCCCGAGACCACCGCCGTCAGCGACAACCAGGAAGCGAGCTTGAACAGCCGCGGAAACACGCCCCGCAGGAACGCTCGTTGTTCCACGCCTTCCAAGCGTCCGAGCATGGGCACCAGCACGAGGTTGATGGTGACCACCTCCCCGTACCAGGACGCTGCCGCCAGCACGTGAACCCAACGCACGGCCAAGTAGAGGTTCACCACCGTCTCCTGCACGGGACATTCATTCTCAGCGACGTACACCCCTGTTGGCCGGGAGGCCAGGGCGACCCCGATCTCGCGACCGCCCGCATCACACCTGGTACGCACTCCGGTCGCCGATGTCGTGCCCCAGCGGCATGCGGAGCTTGGCGAGGGCCATCACGCCCACCAGCGCGAACCCCAGGCCGAACCCAGGGGACGCCCAGACCGGGTCGCCGAACGCCTGGACGAGCACGCCCCACGCCAAGAACAGCGGGACGGCGCGCAGTCCGGGGATCCGAAAGCAGAACCACTCCTTGAACGCGAGCGCGCCGAGGCCCGCGTACACGAGCCCGCGTCCAGCTTGGGAGAGCAAGCCGTCGGCGCCCTCGAGCCCCACCAGGATCAGTCCTCCGACCGCCAACCAGGCGAGCACCCCGCGGACCACCCGGGCGTACAGGTGCACCGTGACGGCCGCGATCGCGGCGGCTGCCGTGGCCACAGTGTGACCTGGCGCGCCGTTCCCGCCTGTGGCCAGCGAGCCCGCCGCGGCCAAGCCCGCAACCGACGCGACCACCAGCGAGCCCCGGTACACCGAAACCGTCAGCCGGTCCCAGCCGTCGAGGTCTGGCGTGAGGTGGGGATCGGCCATGGGGACTCCGGGTGGGGAGGAGAACGTATCGGATGGGAACGTTCCCCTCCCCCTCGGGTCACGGCCGCGTCAGTACGTCCCGGCGACGACCTCGGATCCGGCGACGACGAGGAACTCGACCCGGCGGTTGGCGGACCACGCGGACTCATGGTGGGCGAGCTCGATGGGGCGCTCCTCCCCGTAGCTGAGCGTCTCGACCTGGGTCGCCTGCGCACCGTGCACGCGCAGTGCCCGCTCGACCGCCGCGGCCCGACGGGCGCCGAGCGCGACGTTGTACTCGGTGGTGCCGCGCTCATCCGCGTGCCCCTCGACGATCACCCGCACCTGGGGCCACTGCTT
>JAUHWK010000320.1 GCA_030424555.1 bacterium
GTGTGGGTGCCGGGGCCGAGCTCCGCGCAGGCGGCCGCGAGCCCGCCGAACAGTGCCGCACCGAAGATGAAGAACAGCACCAGCAGGATGATCCCGATGACGATCAGGATCGAGCTGATGATGATCACCGTGTAGAGGAACGGCAGGCCGCTCCAGATCTCGACGAAGCGCTGGCCGTAGATGTCGACGCGGCCGCCGAAGTAGCCGAGCACCTGGCCGATCGCCATCCCGATGAAGTAGGAGAGCAGCACGACGCCGACGGCGAAGGTGATCGAGATCCGGAAGCCGTAGACGAGGCGCGCGAACACGTCGCGCCCGCGGTTGTCCGTGCCGAGCCAGTGGTTGGCGTTCGGCGCGTGCGGGGGGCGGCCGGGCAGGTCGGGCTCGTCGAGCAGGCGCGACAGCACCAGCCCCACCACCCAGCCCACCACCGCCAGCAGGATCGCCAGCGGGATGCGGCCCAGGTCGACCAGGGCCAGGACAGACGGGAGATCGACGTCCGAGGTGTCCATCAGACCGCCCACTGCAGGAAGTGTCGGCGCCGCAGCGCCCGCGTGATCGCCACCACCTGTCGGGTCGCGAGCGAGACCCGGTCCCGATCCACCACGACCAGTCCGCGCTGCTCCAACGCGCGGACGATCGCCTCGACGTCGTCATCCTCGGCCACGGCCTGCGCCTCCAGCTCGTCCAGGCCGAGGCGCTCCTGCAGCCGCACGGCCGCGAGCACGAACAGCTCCTCCGGCCGAAGGTCCTGCGGGAACACGGCGCTGAACTCCGGCGGCACCACGACCTCCAGCGGCCCGTCCTCCACCTTTCGCAGCGACGCGGCCCACAGGTGGAGCGCGATCTGAGGGCACCCGCCCGAGGCGTCGGTCAGCAGCCGGAAGTAGGTCTCGATCGCGCGCCGGTGCTCGATCTCGGGGGGCGCGCCGAAGGGCCCGGTGTCCTCGAGCCGACGGAAGGAGACGGTGAGGCCCGCCGCCTGGGTCCGCCGCATCACCAGCTCGCGGAGCTGATCGGGACGCAGCGGGGGCAGGTCGACCACCCCGCGGATCACGCCCGTGTTCACCAGCGGGCCGAGGCGGGTGAGGTACGACCACGCCGGGCGGTGAACGCTGAGGATCCACAGGTGGCGCTCGCCGGTCGCCGCACTGGTGTCAAACAGGGCCCGCAGCGCATCGAACCCCCGCACGCGGCGCACGAAGGCGCGCTCGGTGTGTCGGACCACGATCACCCGGGGCGGAAGCTGCTGGATGGCCTTGCGCAGCGTGGCGATGTCGGGCGGGACGGGATCGATCGACAGCGCCCCCGCCAGCCAGCCCACCAGATCCTGGACCTCCGTGATCCGCCGATCCAGGTCGAGCCGGACCACCACCAACTTCTGCTCGGTGAGGCGCCGGGTGGCGAGGTCGAGGAAGACCCGCTTGCCGTCTCCCTTGTCGCCGGTGAGCACGATCAGGCCGCGGCGGGCCTCCGCTTGCCACCCCGACACCAGGTCGCCGAGCTTGCCGAGCGCCACCTCGCGGGGGAACACCGCGCCGTCCTCCCGGGGGTGGCCGCACAGCCGAGCCCGGACCTCCGGCCCGACCGGATCCCCGTGGGGAGGCTCCGAGACGTCGTCGGTGCGCTGCCGGATCCGATCGACGAGCGTGAGCAGGCTGCGCGCCGCGTCCTGCTGGGCGGCGCGCCGCTGCAGGATGTCCCAGCTCGCCGCACCCGCCAGGTAGGCCAGCAACACCACGGCCCGCACCGGGGCGATCAACGGATCGAGGGCACCCCGCTCCACCGTCCAGAACGTCACCCACCGCGGGTTGTTCCGCATGGGCTCGACCCGACGCCGCAGGCGCGGGGCCCACCCGGCGAGCACGGCCACCACCAAGCCGAAGCCCACCAGATCGATGGCGCGCGTGAGCATCATTGCGAGCACGTCGGCGTACAGCAGCTCCGCGAACACCCACGGGGCGAGGTAGCGGACCACCAGCCAGATCCCGACCTGGCGCATGCCCCGACGGAGCAGGCGATCCCCTTCCTCGGTGACGACGAACGGCGCCTCCCGGCGCGCGTCGGCTTGGGCGGTCAACAACAGCAGGCCCGCCGCGATCGCACGCCACGCGGACCACAGGGCCATCCCGCGGATGAGCAGCGCCAGCTCGTCCAGGACACCCGCCGCGGCCCAGGCGACCGACCACGCCACGATCGCGTCGATCGCGTGGTGCACCACCGGCGTGTAGGCCTCGACCCGCTCGTCGTGGGCCCGCCGACCCCGGTTGGTGTCGACATCGTGCAGCGAGGCCAGCCGGTCTGCCGCCCACGCCACCCGGCCGCGCGCAATCCACCACAGCACCAACGCAAACACGGCCCACAACAGGTCGAACAACGCCGACAACAACAGGCGGGCGTCGAACAACACGGTGCGCAGCCGCCCCAGGTCGCCGACCCGGTCCGCCCCGTACGCCCGCAGGGTCCAGGGCATCATCCGAAGCTCGCCGCGCACATCGGTGACCCACGCGCCCAGGTCCGCCTGGCGCGCGTCGTAGCCGACGTGGCTGCGGAGCCGGTGGCGGACGGCCTTGACCCGGCGCAAGGCCTCCACACGGGCGGCCAGCTCCTCCTCGGCGACCTCTCGGGCCGCGAGGCCAGGCTCTTCTTCTGCCTCGAACGCCGACCGTGCCAGCGCGACCGACGCCAGCGCTTCGGCCTGCTCCGACGGGTCCTCGATCTGGCGGGCCGCCGCGCCCGCCTCGTCGAGCAGCGCCTTGCGGTCTCCATCGGGACGCGCGGGCACCGACGCCAGGGCGTCCACGGCCCGCGGCGGGTCGTCTCCGATCCCCTCACGCAGCGCGACCATCCGCGCCCGGGCCCGCACGTACACGCTGTCGACCTGGGCGGTGTTGCCCAACCAACCGGCCGCCTCCGCCGCATCGAGCGCCGCCTGGGCATCGGCCTCCAGCGTCTCCACCAGGGCCAGCCGGTCGGCCGCGTGGGCATCGATCCCCACCTGCCACGTGCGCACCGCGTCCCAGGCTGCGGCGGTCCACGCCACGCTCGCGCGCTCCAGGTCCGCGATCGGGCCGTCCCCTTCCTGGGCGACCTGGGCCGCGAGCTCGGCCGCGCGCCGGGAGGCCTCCCGCTCCGCCCGGGCGGCGTCCGCATGACGCGCCGCCTCCGCGAGCCGCTCCACGCGGGCCCGCCACACCGTGGCCTCCGCCTGGGCCTCCGCGAGGTAGGCATCGCGACGCGCCTCGGAGGCATCATCCGGAAGGGGTGGTGCCTCCACCCGCTGGGTCGCTTCGCGCAGGGACTGCTCCGCTGCCTGCCGGGCCGCCGCCCGTGCGACATCGTCCTCAGGAACCGGACCGGCCTCCGCCACGGCCGGCGGCGGGATCCGGGTCCGCCACGCCGCGATCGCCGCATCGGCCTGCGCGCGGGTCTCCAGGTCCAGCACCGGCCGGACCGCATCCAGGCGCGCCACCGCGTCCAGACCGAGCGTCCGACCCACGATGGCGAGCGCGTCCAGCTCGGGCTGCACGTCGAGCGGCGCGCCCCGCCAGGACGCCACCATCGCGTCGTCCAGCAGCCGTCGCCAGCGCACCCGCGCCGCGTCGATCCGAGCGATCTCAGTCAGGCCCTCCGGCGTGTCCGCATCCTGCTCCGCACGCCGGGCGACCAGCGCCGCCTCCGCAGCATGCCGCGCCTGCGGGGTCAGACCGTCGAGCCGATCCGCCACCGACAGCAGCTCGAACAGGACCGTGCGCTCCGCGTCGTCCGCTGCCGCCGACCGCGCCAACGCTGCCGCGCGCGTGGCCGCCAATCGCCGCTGAAGCCGGGAGGACAGCGCGAGATCCTCCCACCGATCCCGCACCGCCGCACGCGCGATGCCCGCCTCGTCGAGCGCGGCCAGACGGGCCCGCAGGGCCACCGGGTCCGCAAGATCGATCACGTCGGGCAGCGCGTCCCGCAGGTGGCCTTCCCCACCACGGATGTCGTCCAGCAACGCGAGGTGCCCCTCCGCCTCCGCGCGGATGGCCTCCAGCTCGGGCAGGACCCGCCGGGAGATGTCCACCTCGACCGACCCTTCTGCGACCGCCTGGGGATCCACCGGCGCCGGCCATGGCCGCGCCACGGCGCCCGCCGCCCACAGCAGCGCCACCCCCAGACCGACCGTACCGAGCAGGCGACCGTTCACACCGCGAGGTTACCGCGCGGCGACCGACAATGCCCTGATCGCCGCCCTACTCTCCGACGGCCTCGACCTGGCACGGCACGCCGCCGTACCCGACGGCGATCGAGATGGCGTCGCCCTCGCCGTTTCCGTCCAGGTCGAGATCGGCGATGCCGCCGAGCTGGGCGACGAGGAAGCCCAGGTTGTTTGCCCGAAGGATGTCGGCGAGGTCCTCGATGGAGACGGCCGTGGCGAGGATGCCGATGACGTCCTCCTCGGTGGGCTGGCCCACCACGGTCCAGGGCGCGGCCGTCGGGATCTGAAACACCCCCAGATCGATGGGTGCCGCCGGTAGCTCGGCGCGGAACACGCCGTCGCCGTCCAGCCGCGTCTGCACGCTCACCCGCGCACGGCCGGTCGGCAGCAGCTGGCCTGCGACCTGGTAGGTCTCGTTGTCGTAGTTGTCGGCGGGATCTTCGTCGCTGTCGACGCCCTGCAGCGCGCCGACCGCAAGCTGGGCGTCCCCGTCGTCGACCCCCCAGAACTGGAGGATGAGCTGGGAGTCGGCCGACGCCAGGAACTCCGGCACCCGGTCGGTCGGGATCCACTGGGCGAGGAAGCCCAGCGCGTTGTCGACGTCGCCGTCGCCGTCCAGATCGAGGCCCTCGTCAGACGGCAGGATCTCG
>JAUHWK010000321.1 GCA_030424555.1 bacterium
CCTGTGGGTCGATGTCGGCCCCACGCTGGCCCGCTTCGTCGCGGCCAAGGGCTCGCTCGCCATCGACGGGGTCAGCCTGACCGTCAACGAGGTCGACGGCACCCGGGCCCGGATCAACCTCATCCCGCACACGATGGACGTCACCCACTTCCGCGACCGCGCGGCCGGCGACACCGTCAACCTCGAGGTCGACGTGCTCGCCCGCTACGTCGCCCGCATGCTCGCGTGGGAGACCGCCCAGGGCGGCTCGCTCACCCTCGACACCCTCCGAGACAAAGGCATCCTGCCATGACCACCCACGACTTCGACGTGCACCCCGAAGACCCGATCCGCCGGGTCGAGCTGGCCATGGAGGACCTGCGCCAGGGCCGCATGGTGATCCTCACCGACGACGAGGACCGAGAGAACGAAGGCGACATCGTCATCGCGGCCCAGCACGTCACGCCTGAGGCGATCAACTTCATGGCCACCCACGCCCGGGGCCTGATCTGCCTGTCGATGACGGCCGAGCAGGTGGAGCGGCTGGGTCTGCCGATGATGGCGACCAACAACCAGAGCGCGTACGAGACCGCGTTCACGGTGTCGATCGAGGCCCGCGAAGGCGTCACGACCGGGATCAGCGCGGCCGATCGTGCCCGGACGATCCAGGTGGCGATCCGCCGCGATGTCCACCGGCAGGACATCGTCACGCCGGGCCACATCTTCCCGCTGCGCGCGCGGCCGGGTGGGGTGCTCGAGCGGGTGGGGCAGACCGAGGGCAGCGTGGACCTCGCGCGCCTCGCCGGGCTCGATGCGTCCGCCGTCATCTGCGAGATCATGAACCCCGACGGGACGATGGCCCGCGTGCCAGAGCTGCTGGCGTTCGGCGAGGAGCACCGCCTGCGTCTGGTGAGCGTGGCCGACCTCATCCAGTACCGGATGCGCACCGAGCGCATCGTGCACCGGATCGAGGAGAGCACGGTCACGCTGCCCGAGCTCGGCACCTGGAACACCCGCCTGTACCGCAGCGTCACCACCGACGGCCTGCACATGGCGCTGTGGAAGGGGGAGCCCGACGGCTCGCCGATGCTCGCCCGCGTGCAGTCCGCTCCCCCCGCCTGGGGCAGCCTGGCCAGCTCCACCTCTCAGGTGTCGCGCATGGCGGCCCAGGCGCTCACGGCGATTCGTGCCGAGGGGGCGGGCGCGCTGGTGTTCATGCACCTCGGCGGCGGCGGCACGGAGGCCCTCGTTCGGCAGTGGGCGCGCGACCTCAAGGGCGACCAGCCCGAGGCCCAGCAGCCGGCCGCGGATGCCCTGCGGGACCTCGGCGCGGGATGCCAGATCCTGCGGGACCTGGGCCTGTCCAAGCTCAAGCTGCTGTCCAACAACCCGCGTCCGATCCTCGGCGTCGAGGCATACGGCTTGTCCATCGTCGACAAGATCCCCCTGCGGGGCGACTGAGGTCCGGTCGCGTTATCGGGCGGGGTCCGCGCCCCAGGGCGCCACAGGTCGGGAGGACGCATGTCGCGCGTCATCGAAGGCACCATGGTCGATCCCGGTGGGCGGTTCGCGCTCGTCGCGGGCCGGTTCAACGAACTGATCGTCTCGCGTCTGGTCGCGGGCGCCCAGGATGGCCTGCGTCGTCACGGCATCGATCCGGACACCCGCTCGGACCTCGTGTGGGTGCCGGGCGCGTACGAGATCCCGTTCGCGGTCCAGGAGCTGGCGCGGTCGGGCGAGTACGCGGCCGTGATCGCGCTCGGGGCCGTGATCCGTGGGGCCACCCCGCACTTCGACATGGTCGCGGGGGAGGTCACCAAGGGTGTGGCGTCCGTCGGACTGCAGACCGGCGTGCCCTGCATCTTCGGCGTGCTCACGGTCGACTCCATCGAGCAGGCGATCGAGCGCGCGGGCACCAAGGCTGGCAACAACGGATTCCACGCTGCGTGCGGGGCCATCGAGATGGCTTCCCTCGTCTCCACGCTCCGAGGCTGACGTGACCGACGACGCGAACACCCGCTCGGGCGGGGATGCGGGCCGGGCGCGCCGCGGTGCGGGCTCCCGTCGCACGGCGCGCGAGTACGCCCTGATGGCCCTGTACGACGCGGATGCCTCGTCCCGTCCCGCCCCGGATGGGATGGCGGCGCTGTGGGATGGGCTCGTCGACGGCGACGGCCTGCCCGGCATCCGGCCTCCCGAAGGCGACGAGGTCTCCTTTGCGGCCCGTCTCGTGGACGGGGTCCAGGCCCATCGCGAGGACGTCGACGCGCTGATCGAGGCGTGCTCGACCAACTGGCGCCTCGCCCGCATGCCCTTGGTCGACCGCAACGTCCTCCGGATCGCCGCGTTCGAGCTGATGCACTGCGAGGACATTCCCGCGAACGTCACCTGCAACGAGGCCGTGGAGCTCGCCAAGCGCTTTGGCGCCAAGGAGTCCAGGGCGTTCGTCAATGGGCTGGTCGACCGCATGGGCCGCCAGCTGGGGCGCCTGCCGGCGCGCGGACGGTGAGCGGGCGCCTCGTCGTCGAGGGGCACGGCACCCTCGACGTCCCAGAAGGCACCACCCTGTTGGAGGCCTGCGAGGACGCCGGCGTGCCCATGGAGAGCGACTGCGGCGGCTGCGCAGGCTGCAACGCCTGCCGCGTTCGGGTGATCGCCGGGGCAGACGCCCTGTCGCCTCGCCTCGATGAGGAGGTGCCCTTCCTCGATCAGGACGACCAGCGGCTCGGATGCCAGTGCACCGTGGTGGGGGGCACGGCCCACATCGCGCTCGATCCCGGGTTGTGACGAGGTCGTTGACGCCCCCGCGCCGTGCCGATAGACGCCGGGGGTCCGTCGCGGCGGATTCAGGCCAGGTAGCTCAGTCGGTAGAGCAGGGGATTGAAAATCCCCGTGTCGGGGGTTCGATTCCCTCCCTGGCCACCACCCTCTCCCCGGTCCCCACGCGAGGCAGCCGGCAGAAGGGTTCGACGCGATGGCGGTCGCGGAGCCTGACGGGCTGACCGATGGACGGACGGGTCGACCGACGGGCCGCGGGTCCCGGCGCTGGCGGCGTGGCGCGCAGGACGGCTCGCCTGGGGGTCAGCCGTGCTTGATCTGCCGCTCGATGCCGAGCTTCTTGAGGCGGTAGTGCAGGTTGCTGCGGCTGATGCCGAGCTGGCGGGCGGCCTCTGCTTGCACGCCGTCCGCGGCGGCCAGGGCCGCGAGGATCTGGGACCGCTCAAACGCCTCCAGGGCCGCGGGGAGATCCTCCACGGGGGCGTCGGACCGCGGGGGCAGTGAGGGGCCCTCCGGAGGCCTGGACGCCGCCTCCTCCTCGTCCGGCGTGGGGATCGCGAGGTCGGCGCCGCCGTCGTGCAGGATCATCGCGCGCTCGATCGTGTGCTCGAGCTGACGCACGTTGCCGGGCCAGTCGAACGCGACGAGGTCGGCCATCGCCTCGGGGGGGATCCGCGGCAGGGGCCGATCCCGCTTGGCGGCCTCCCGCTGCAGGAAGTGGTCGACCAGCAGGGGGATGTCGTCCCGCCGATCCCGCAGGGCGGGGATGCGCAGGGTGACGACGTTGAGCCGGTAGAACAGGTCCTCCCGGAACCGGCCCTCCCGCACCTCCGCCTTGAGGTCGCGGTGGGTCGCGGCGATCACCCGGGCGTCTGCCGTGAGCGTCTCCCGGCCGCCCACCCGCTGGAAGTCGCCCGACTCCAGCACGCGCAGCAAGCGGGACTGCATCGACAGGTCCATGTCCCCGATCTCGTCGAGGAAGATCGTGCCCCCGCTCGCCTGCTCGAAGCGCCCGATGTGACGACGGACCGCGCCGGTGAACGCGCCCTCCTCGTGGCCGAACAGCTCGCTCTCCATCAACGTGGCGGGCATCGCCGTGCAGTTGACGCGGATCAGCGGACCCCGAGCCCGCGACGACCGGTAGTGCAGGGCGTGGGCGAGGAGCTCCTTGCCGGTGCCCGTGGGGCCCTGGAGGAGCACGGTCGTGTCGGTGTCGGCCACCGAGCCAATCGTCTCGTACAGCGAGACCATCTGCGGGGTCGCGCCGACGAGGTTGTCGAACCCGAAGCGCTCTTGGACATCCCGTCGCAGCTGCACCAGCTCGGCGCGCAGGGTGCGCTGGGCCAGGGCGCGGTCCAGCACCACGAACAAGGCGTCCTTGGAGACGGGCTTGACGAGGTACTCGGCCGCCCCCGCCTTCATCGCCGCCACGGCGTCTTCCACACTTCCAAAGCCGGTCATCACGACGACGGGGGTGTCAGGCCACCGGGCCCGCACCTCGCCGAGCAGGTCGAGGCCGCTGCCGCGGGGCATCCGGACGTCGGTGATCACCACATCGAACGGGGCGCGCTTCAGGGCGTCGATCGCCTGGACCGGGTCCTCCACCAGCGTGACGTCCCACCCGCGCTTGCCGAGGTTGACCCGCAGGGCGGTGCGGACGGGGGCCTCGTCGTCCACCACAAGCACGCTGGGGGCTGCCGAGGTCATCGCATGCTCCAGTCCAGCAGGACGGGGTCGATCATCCACACGCCCTCCTTGCCGGCCTCCGACAGCCACCACAAGGACGAGGCCATCGGCGGGGGGGCGATCGACTGCGTGTCGGCGCGCCGGCCGAGCCGTACGAGGTCGCCCAGGACCTTGCCGAGGGGGCGCTGGCGGGGCTCCATCGTGACGATGTCGATGGGGCGACGGTCGGGGATGCCTGCGAGGCGGCGCGCATGCAGGACCGCGTCGGTCAGGCCGCCGATCTCATCGACGAGTCCCCGCGCCATGGCGTCCTCGCCGCTCCACAGCCGGCCTCCGGCGACCGCCTCGACCGCCTCGACCGCCAGGCCGCGGCCGCGCGCGACCCGGTCCAGGAATCGACC
>JAUHWK010000322.1 GCA_030424555.1 bacterium
GTCCACCACCTCGCGCTTGGGCATGCGCCGTTCCAGCGGGTCGTGCTCGGCCGGGCCGAGACCCTGCACGGCGCGGGGGTCCGGTTGGCGGGCGGTCGGATCGACGACCTGCAGACCGTCGCCCGGTACCCGATTCCTCCTCCGGCCTTGCTCGCTTCGGTGCCGACGTTCCGCGGGGGCCGTGCGGTGTTCACCGCGCCCGACCTCGCGCGGCTGTCGGATGCCCCGGTCGCCTCCTGGGCCCTGCCCAGCCGCTGCTCGCCCGTCCGGGCCACCCAGGCCGGGGTGGTGCAGGGTCCCGCCCACCAGGCGTGCGATGTGCTGGGGCAGGCGGGCGACGGCGCGACGTGCCACGCGGGGGCGCGGGTGATGGTGTCGACCCCGGCCACGAACGGCGCGGCGTGGGGCTTGGCGCTCGACGACGATCGCCACTGCGAGCTGTTTGCGCAGGGCCGTCGGCTCGCGGTGCGGGGCGGGTGGTGGCTGTACCCCGGCGATCGCGCGACGTTCTCCACCGGGGATCCGTCGCGGTACGAGGCCGTGGTGCAGGGCCTGCGAACCCTTCGCCTGGAGGCCCGCGCGCTTGGGTCGACCGACGCGCCCGGGGTGATCGACGTCCAGGTCACGGCGGGAGGCCTGACCTACCTGGACACGGTGTGGACGGTGCAGGCGGGGGCACCGGACACGGTCGGCCTCACGGTCGCCTTGGATCGTCCGATGCCGCCTTCGGTGGCGGATGCGGCGGTGACGCTGTCGCGACGGGGTGGGGATCGGTACCTGCTGCTCGCGTCGGTGGTTCTGTCGGAGGCCCCGGTGTGGGCGCCGCCCCGGGTCGATGCGCCCTCCCTGGAGGACTGGCTGGCCTCGCGTCAGGGCGCGTTCCCGACGGTCGAGCCCCGGTGGCGGCAAGCCCCCGGCGGCGGACGCCTCGCCAAGGTGGCGGCGGCGGCCCGGCTGGCGCCCGAGGCGATGGCGGATGGGGGGCCGACGCCCGTGCTCGTGGAGGACGCGGCGGGTCCGCTGACCTGGGTGTCGGCGGCGGGGTTCGGTGGCTGTCGACGCTGTGTGGCGTCCCGCGACGACCACCTGCTGGCGCGGGGGACCGGGGCGCTGTCGGTCCGTGTGCGCGGCGCGTTTGACGCCGCGGACGGCTGGTGGATCCACCCCGGGCAGCTCGGAGAGTTCGCGCTTCCGGAGGGCGTTCGGTCGGTCGCGGTGCAGGCCCGGATCGTGGCGCGCAACCCGGCCGCCGACCCCGATCGGGTGATGGGACGGATCGGTGCTACCCGCCTGGCGTTCGGCCCGGTGCAGGCGGACGGGACCCGGTGGGCCGAGGCGACGATCGATCCGGCGCTCGGCGTCCGGTCGCTGGCGCTGTCGGACCCGACGGCGGATGCCCACCTGCGGGTCGTGGACCTGCGGGTGACCGACGCGCAGGGCACCCACCGGCTGGCGGGCGGGCCGGGCGACGTCAGTCCTTGAGGTCGTACTTTTCCATGCGGTAGCGCAGGGCGTACCGGCTGATCCCGAGGAGCCGTGCTGCCTGCGACTGGTTGCCGCCCGTGCGGTCGAGCGCCTGCAGGAGCAGCCCGCGGTCCACGGCTTCGAGATCGACGCCCTCGTCCGGAAGCACGAACGGGCAGCCCTCGACCGCGGCGGGCGCGAGGCGCTCGGCGAAGCGGATCTCGGACGGCAGGTGCTCGGGCCGGACCACGGGGTCGGTGCAGAAGATCGCGGCACGCTCGACCACGTTGCGCAGCTCGCGCACGTTGCCGGGCCAGTTCCAGGCGCGAAGCATCGCCATCGCCTCGTTGTCGACCCCGGTGATGGTCTTGGAGAACCGCACGTTCAGCTGGTCGAGCATGTGGTCGACGAGGGCGGGGATGTCGGTGCGACGCTCGCGGAGCGGGGGGATGCGGACGGGCACGACGTGCAGCCGGAAGTACAGGTCCTCTCGGAACCGGCCGGCCTTGACCTCTGCAGCGAGATCCCGGTTGGTCGCCGCGACGATCGCGGCGTTCAAGCTGAGGTGCTGCACCCCGCCCACCCGACGGAAGGTGCGGCTCTCGATCGCGCGCAGGAGCTTGGCTTGCAGCTCCAGGGGCATCTCCCCGATCTCGTCGAGGAACAGGGTCCCGCCATCGCTGACCTCGAGCAGGCCGCGCTTGCGCTCCCGGGCGTCGGTGAACGCGCCCCGCTCGTGCCCGAACAGCTCGGACTCGATCAGGGTGGCGGGGAGGCTGGCGCAGTCGATGTCGAGGAACGGACCCTTCTTGCGCGGCCCGGAGGCGTGGATCAGCCGGGCCAGCACATCCTTTCCGGTGCCGGACTCGCCGAGCAGCAACACGGTGGGGGCGTCCACCTCCTGCAAGCGGTCGAGGGTCTCGAACACGGGGTCGAGCGACGGGGCGGTGCCGATGAACCCGCCGCGTGCGGCGCGACGATCCACGGCCGCCACCTGGCGTGCGGCCACGGCGTCCCGCACCGCGGTCTCCACCTCGGACAGCTCGAACGGCTTGGTGAGGTAGGCCCGCGCCCCGAGCTGGGTGGCCTCGACCGCCGTGCCCACGTTGCCGTCGGCCGTGAGCACGAGCACGGGCACCGCGACCTCCTTCTCTCGGAGCCGACGCAGTACGTCCAGGCCGGTCATCTCCGGCATGGTGAGGTCCAGCAGGATGCAGTCGGGGGTGGCCTCGGCGATCTGATCGAGGGCCGCGGCCCCGTTGCTGGCCTCGGTGACGCGAAACCCTGCGGAGGACAGGTGCTCGGACAGCGACCAGCGGATCAGCTCCTCGTCGTCCACGATCAGGACATGGGGCGTCATGGGTCGTCCTCCGCGAGCGCGGTATCGCGATGGTGCGGGCACGGCCCAACCCGGTAGACGCTGGCACGGCCCGTGCTTGTCCCGACCCGGGCGAGTCCGTGTCGGGAACGGGAGGCCCCAGGGAGGTCGCGTGCGGCGCATCCAGGCGATGAAGGCATGGATCGGGTTTGATGAGGAGGACGAGCGCCACCTCGTCGCGCTGTGGCCGGCCGCCGAGCCACGGATCCCGGACGTGATCGAGGTGTTCTACGAGCGGATCCTCGCGGAGGAGGACGCCCGGAGCGTGTTCGAGTCCGACGCCCAGGTGGATCGGCAGAAGCGGATCCTGGCGGTGTGGATCCGGGAGCTGCTCCAGGGCCCCTGGGACGAAGCCTACGCCGCGCGTCGGATGCGCATCGGCACCCGGCACGTCGAGATCGGGCTGGCCCACACCTGGATGTTCACGGCGATGGAGGTCGTGCGCGATGCCCTGTGTGGGATCGCCTGGGAAGCGATGCCCCACGCGGACGCGGTCGCCACCTGCCGGGCGATCTCCCACGTGTGTGCGATCGATCTCGCCCTGATGACGGGGACGTACTCCGGGGCGCGGGAGAAGGCGCAGGTCCACACGGCGCGGGGCCTGCTCCTGTCCCACCTGCCGTCCGCCGCGTTGCTGTTGGACGCCGAAGACCGGATCACCGAGGAGAACGGGCTCGTGGAGACCCTCGCGGGGCCGGGTCCGCGCAAGGGCCGTCCGGTGCTTCAGGCGTTGCCGCCGGCACTGTGTGCGGGGGCCCAGCTCGCCGACGCCCTCGCGATGGCCCGGGCGGGGCGCGAGCCGGTGACCCGTGAGCGTGTGGACGTCGAGCTCGACGGCGTCCACCGGGTGGTCCGGGTTCGGGTGGTGCCGCTGGCACCGGAGGACGATGGCGACGCAGAGGACACCATCCTGGTCCACCTCGAGGAGCTGACCGAGGTGGTCCAGGCCGAGGCGCGGGCCCGGCAGGCGGAGTCGCTCGCGCGGGTGGGGGAGCTGTCGGCGGGCATCGCCCACGAGCTGCGCAATCCGTTGGCTGGGATCTCCGGGGCCATCCAGGTCCTGGCGCGATCCTTTCCCGCGGAGGATCGGCGCGCGGCGGTGATGGCGCGGGTACGCGATCAGGTCGGGCGGCTGGACCGCATGGTGCGGGACCTGCTCACGTTCTCTCGGCCGCCGGCGGCGCGGCTCACCCGGCTCGCCCTGCACGATCTCGTGGACGGGGTGGTCGAGCTGGTGGGGGACGAGGCGGACGGGGTGGCGGTCCTGCGCCGAGGTGAGGGGACGGCCCTGGCGGATCCGGACCTGTTGCACCGCATCGTGCTCAACCTCGTGCAGAACGCCCTGGGGATGCCCGGCGTGCGATCGGTGGAGGTCCAGATCGAGGACGGCAGGGTCTGTGTCTGCGACGACGGCCCCGGTGTGCCCGAGGCGTTGCAGGAGCGCATCTTCGAGCCGTTCTTCACCACGCGGACGAGCGGCACCGGCCTCGGGCTGGCGATCTGCCGGAGCGGCGCGGAGGCGATGGGCGGGACGCTCACGCTGGCGCCGAGCCGTACGGGGGCGACCTTCTGCGTCACGCTGGAGTCTTGAGGCGCGGGGACGCTCAGGGGGCGTCGGGCGCGAGGAACGGGTCCTCGTGGCACGGCGGGGTCTCGCCGGCTTGGGCGGCCGCGATCAGGTCGTCGGCCATCGCACGGCGGCCCATCACGCTCCAGACGCCCGCGGCGAGGACGCCCACGGCCAACACCTGACGGGCCCACGGACGGGCGGCGACGAGCTGGCGAAGCCCCATCGTCGAGGCCGCAAGCAGCGGCACCGTGCCGAGCCCGAACGCGACCATCGCCGCGGCGCCGGTCACAGGATCCTGGGAGGCGACGGGCACGGCGAGGGCGGTGTAGACGAGCCCACAGGGGAGCAGGCCCGTGGCGGCACCGAGCCCGAGGGCCCCGAGGATCCCGCCCCGTCGCAGCGAGGCCGACGCGAACC
>JAUHWK010000323.1 GCA_030424555.1 bacterium
GGTGCCGGGGACCCACAGCACGTTGTACCCGTCCATGCGCTTGTAGCGGCACAGGACGTCCTGCATCGTGTTGTTGAGCGCGTGGCCCATGTGCAGGCGGCCCGTGATGTTGGGCGGAGGGATCACGATGGAGAACGCCTCGCCCGGCGCCTCGGGATCGGCGACGAACGCGTCGGCCGCGTCCCATGCCGCCTGCCAGGTGCGGGCGGCCGCGTGGGGATCGTAGCGGGCGGGAAGATCGGTCAGACCGGACGGATCCGCAGCAGGGATCGGCGCGTCCCCAGGCTCGCCGTGGGCGGCATCGGTGGACGGGTCGTGGGCGGACATGGCGACTCCAAGACAGCCCGCGCCCCGTAACGCAGGCCCCTTGCGCCGGGCAGCGCCTACCCTTGCTGCAACGCCTCCGCGGCGTCCTTGAGCGGGTGGTCCTTCTTGGCCTTGCCCAGGAAGGCCTCGAGCGCCTCGGAGGCCCCCGCCTTGTCGCCGCGCTCGTGCAGCACCCGGGCGCGCCAGAACCACGCATCTCCGCGGGGGCGCTTGCGGGCGAGCTGGGCATCGGCCGCCTCCAGCGCGCCGTCCAGATCGCCAGCGATCCAGCAGGACGAAGACCGCACGCGCTCCGAGGCGGCGCCCCCGAGGGCCTCGGCCCGCGCCACGAGCACCTGGCGACCGGCCTGCGGCAGCGTACGGAGCACCAGGTGGTGGACGTCGAGGAAGGTGGCGAAGTCGTCGGGTGCCACAGCCCACCAGGTCCGACCGTCGACCTGAATGGCCGGCAGCGCCTCGTGGGTGCCGAGCGGGGTCGCGAAGATGCGCGCGACCGGATCGTCGTCGAGGGTGGGGACCGCCCCCGGGTGGACCGCACGGGTGGCGCCCCGGCTGAACCACTTGTCGCCATCGCACACGGCGACCGCCAGATCCGGATCCGGGGCCCGGTTCTCGTAGACGTCGCGGCCGTCGGACCACCACGCGCCGATCCACGCGTCGCGGGTGGCGCGGGCCTCCAGCCGTGCCAGCGCGACCCCGAGGACCTCGTCGGCCCCCTCGCCCGTGCCGCGCAAGCCCGAGATCGTGCCCCGGAGGGCGGAGAGCCCGGCCTCCCCCACCAGCTTGGCGAGCTCCACGGTGGCATCGGCGGGGATCTTGGGGTCGTCGAACCAGGTCGCCATCGTGGGAACGACCGCGTCCCGGTCACAGCGAGACGACAGGAGCATCCGACGCAGCGTGGTGAGCACCGCCAGCCGGACATCCGACCGAGGGTCCCGCAAGATGCGCCCGAGGCGGTGGAGCACCGTGGACGGCGGCGCGTACGACGCCAGCATGATCATCGACGGCGTGTGTCCGGGGTCGCCGGCGAACGCGTACTTGACCGCTTGGGCGTGCTGGGAGGCGTCCATCCCGTCGCGGTGCCGCTGCACGATGTCTGCGGCAGCCGCCGCCGCGTACAGGCGGACGGCCATGCTCTTGTCCTGCCACCCCATGGTGGCGAGGCGCTCCAGATCCTCGAGGGTGCCATGGCGGGCGAGGTCGCGTGCGCCCGCGCACCGGGTCGCCACGCTGGCGTTTCCGAGCGCTGCCCGGGGGTCGTCCGTCTCCATGCGCCGTCCTCCGAAACCTAGTCTTCCAGCATCTCGCGAAGGCGCAACAGGGCGTCCTTCCAGCGGGACTCCAGCGTGCTCGCCAGATCCTCGTCCTCGGACAGGGCGCCTCCGGACTGCACCACGTGGATCTTGGTCTCCACGCCGTCGCGCCCGATCTGGAACTGAAGGCGCGTGCCCTTGTCGTCGGCCTTGCCGACGTCGTCCCACAGGATCTCGATGGCCCGCGTGGGCTTGAGGCTGTGGAAGGACCCGCGGCGCTCGACGGCGTCGTCGCCCTCGCCGGTCACGACCGAGATGCGGCCCCCGTCCCGTGCGTCGCAGCGGGCCTCGGTCCCGAACCACCCGTCCAGGCCGTCGGCCGTCGTCAGCGCGTTCCAGACGGCGCGGCTGCTCGCCTCGATGGTGATCTGCTGCCGGACCTTCGCCATGCGCTCCCTCCACGGTGTCGCGGCCGTAACCGACTCCGTCGACCGCGCCGACGCCTCACGGACACGGGCCTCAGCCGTGACGGACCCCGACCACCGCCAGCGGCCCCCATGCCCGCTGCAGCGCCTCCATGCCCGGCGTGGTCAGCCGTCCCCGACCACAATCCACCAACACCACGCCCGACCGCCCCCACGCGACCTGGGGAGCGAACGCAAGGTCCTCCAGGGCGTGGGCGGCCCCACATGCGGGACACACCGGTAGGACCCGGGTTTCCCCCTGTCGCCACGCCGCCATCGCCGCCTCGAACGCGCGGACGATCGGGTCGCCCTGCACAGGACACGACACCCGAAACCCGCCCGCCCGGTTGGCGTGCAGCCGCGGCCGCGGATCGTCGAACGGCCGCACCGCGGCGAAGCCTCCCTCGACGAGCCTGGACGCCGCCGCGGGCTGGCCCTGGGCATCCCACCATCCCTCGTCCACGCCGACCGCTTCCAGGGAGGCCACGGACAGGGCGCGATCGGGCGGCTGGACCAGGACGTGGAGATCGAGTCGGTGGCGCGCGTGGGGCATGGGGCTCCTGCCGCCGCGGTATCCCACCGTCGCCGATCCCGTCCCTTCCGGTCCGATCCCGGTGAGGACGGTGGTCGGGCGCGCGGGTGGGACGTATGGTTCGGCCGAGGAGGTCTGCTGGCGGCATCCCCCCCCGATCGGTCCGATGGGGCCCGGCCCCGCCCGGTGCCACGTCGGCGACCGCCTTCCCGTTCCCCGCTGCCTCCCCGGCGCGCGGTGCGGGACCGCGAGGGTCCGTCCACGCTGGTCCGGCTGCTGCCGTTCTTGATCCCCGCGCTGCTTGTCCACCTGCTGATCGGGGCGACCGCGGAGCGCCTCCTGCCCTGGAACGACGACGTCGCGTCCCCGACCCCCACCTCGCTGGTGATCCTCCAGCCCACCGAGCCCGAGCCCGACGAGCCGCCCGAGCCCGAGCGGGAAGACCCCACCGGCCAGATCGTCGAGCTCCCAGAGCCCAAGGAGGAAGTCGAGCCGGAGGAGGCCGACTATCTCGCCGAGCACGACGTCACGGTCGTGGAGGAGACCCGCACCGACGAGGTCGACATCAACCCGGAGGTCCTCGCCCCGACGTTCAGCGAGGAGCAGAAGATGCAGCAAGCCGAGGAGGCGGTCGACGTCCAGGTCGACAAGCCGAGCACCGGGGCCGTCGTGGGCGCCGAGCGCTTCGACCCGGCACGCGACGGCACGCTGCGCAACCTCCCCTCCCCTTGGCGCTTCACAAACAAGGAAGGCTTGGCGGATCCGGTCCCCGCCTCCCACGCCACCACCGACGTCCGCGGCGCCCCCCAGAACGATCTCCTGCACGAGGAACGCGGCGACCGCGTCGCGCTCAACGCCAAGGAGTACCTGTACGCCGGCTACCTCAACCGGATCCGTCGCCTGGTGAACTTCTACTGGGAGCAGAACCTCGACAACATCCCGCGGGGCACCCCCTTGGCAAAGTCCTCGTACCGGACCGCGGTGGGCGTGGTCCTCACCCGCACGGGTGCGGTGGAGCGCATCGAGATCACCGACGAGAGCGGCAGCGACCTGATGGATCACGCCGTCGTGTCCGCGTTCGAGCTGGCCGGACCCTTCCCCAATCCCCCCGAGGGCCTGATCGAGAAGGACGGCCGGGTCTACCTGCCCGACATGTCGTTCACCGTCCGCTTGGGCACCGCGCGCCTGCGCTACGACGGGGTGGATCCACGGGCCGGCGTGCAGTTCCCGGGGCTGATGAAGTCGCCCCGCTAAGCCCGGTCAGCCCTCTGCGGGCCGCTCCTTGGTGCTCGACAGCCACACCACGACGATCCCCACCCCGTACAGGACCACCAGCGGGGCGGCGAGGATGGACTGCGTGATCGGATCAGGCGGCGTGAGGAGTGCCGCCACGATGAAGATGACGACGATCGCGTACCGGAACGACTGGATCATGTCCCGGGCGTCGATCAGCCCCATCCGGGCGAGGAAGAACGCCGCGACCGGAAGCTGGAAGCTTGCCCCAAACGCCACGATCATCTGGATGATCGACGTGAGGTAGCCGCTGACGCTGATGTTGACGTCCTCGCCGAGCACCTGGAGGAAGAACGGGAACGCGAACGGGAACAACGCGTAGTAGCAGAACGCCGCGCCGCCGAGGAACAGGCCCACGCTCGACACCGTGAGCGGCAGGACGATCCGGCGCTCGCTGCGGTACAGGCCCGGCGCGATGAACGCCCACAGCTGCCACATGATCACCGGCAGCGCGAGCATGACGCCCGCCAGAAAGCTCACCTTGAAGTAGGTGAACACGCCCTCGAACGGGCTCTGGACCAGGCTGAGGCCACCAGACACCCCCGGCGTCTCGCTGAGCGCCTGCACGAAGGGCTTGGTGAGGAAGTGGTAGATCGGCTTGGCCTGCCAGAACCCGATCGCGCACCCGATCGCCAGCGCGACCATCGCCTTGATCAGGCGGTCCTTGAGCTCGATGAGGTGCTCGAGCAGCGGCATCCGGTAGCCCTCGACCTCCTCGATCTCGCGGTCCAGGCGATCCAGGTCCGACTCCGCCTTCTGGCGTGCGGCCTTGCGCGCGCGGGCACGCCCCGGTGGCTCGGGCGCAGGCACCGCGGGCGTGGACGCAGACGACGGCGCGCCCTCCTCGGGGGGCTCGGGCGACTCGGGGGGATCCGACGAGACGGTCATGGGTCCTTCCGGCGGCGCTCGATGCGCTCACGGATGTGGGGGGGCAGCTCCGCCCAGTCCTCCGCCGTGA
>JAUHWK010000324.1 GCA_030424555.1 bacterium
CTTCTTGTCCTTGCCACAGCCGACCGTGAGGGCCACGGCCAGCGGAAGTGCGATACGTGCGCGCATGTCAGTCTCCCCTACCGCCGCTCCATCGCGGCGCAGGCGCGGATGTAGCCTTCTGTCACACAGATGTCAACGAGCGTCGCACGGCGGGTTGGACGGCGATCATCGGGGAGGTGTCCACGCTTCGGTGCGCCGAATCAGGTCGGCCGCGATGTCGAGTATGCCGATCTGCACGTCGTGAACATGGGTTCCGTTGTCGTCGAGGCCGGGGAGGGCGGACTGGTTGAAGGGGCGGTCGTCCGCATCGCGGCGCCAGCGGACCTCCAGCGCCCGCTCGGCAGGAGGGCCCACGCAGGTGGCGGTGAGGCTGTCGCGCCACCCGACGAGGTCGTCGTCCGCGAGATCGAGGCCGTCGGGCACCGCCTGGATCCCTGCGGCGTCGGGACGGGCCACGAAGCCGCGGAGCGGTGCCTCGGCGTCGGGGTCGTCGATTCCGGCCGGGTGGGTACACACCTGGGTGTCGCCGGCGAGGAAGCGCCCTGTGGCGGGCGCGGGCTCCCCTTGGAGGAAGGAGCGGTAGCCGAGCACGCACCCGGTCGCGGTGGGGGTGTCGCACACGGTGAGCCGGTCGAACGCGCCGGTGCCGTCGGCGGTGGTGCCCGCACCCACAGACCATCCCAGGGGCCACGCGGCGACCAGCCGGGCGCGCAGGGCCGTGTCCTCTTCGATCCGCGCATCGAGCAGGCGGGTGAGGTGCTGAGCACCCTGGCTGTGGCCGACGACCGCGAAGGGCCGGTCGCCGATGCGGGCGAGGAAGGCGTCGAATGCGCTCTCGACGTCGTCGTAGGCGGCGTCCATGCACCGGTCCTTTCGGGCGGTGGCAGGGCCGGCGTAGGTGCCGAGGGTCACCTGGCGGTAGACCGGCGCGTGGATCTCGCACGCGGTGTTGAGCAGGTGCACCGCGTCCTTCAGCCAGCGGCGGGGGCGGTCGATCTGGGCGGTCTGGTGGTGCAGCCCGGTGCCGAGGCGCAGGTCGACCGTGGGGTACACGACGAAGCAGGCAAGAGCTGGGTTGTCCGCCGCGGGAATCGCCTCGCGATCGACGCCGCCGTCCGTCCGGATCCAGTGGACGACGGTGGGGTCCGCACAGTCCCCCACGTCTTCACGGCACAGCCACATCGAGGGGTCGTCGTGGTCCAGCGGACCGGACACCTCGCAGGTGGACCCGCACCCTGCGAGCCCCCACCCCAGCGTCGCCGGGGCCAACACCAGCCAAGCGCTTCGCATGCGGGGTCCGTAGCCCGCCGCGATCCGCCCCGGAAGGCTGGACGATGCGTGGGCGCCTGGAGCGTCCGGTGCGCCGTCGAGACCCGACTGCTCGCGTTGGATCCGAGGCGCCGTGGATCGGCCTGCGACCGGGCTGGGCGCGGGGTGCCGAGGGTCCCGTGGGGGACGGCATTCCCGACGCGGTGACGGTTCGCCGGATCTGGCGTTGACAGTCACCTCCCAGGCGTGGAATCATCTGTTCGCCCGGGGGCTCCCTTTGCAATACGGAGCGTCGCCAGGAGGAACCATGGCCCACCGCATCCTTTCGCGCTTCACGACCTCGCCGGTCGTCCTCGCCGTGGCCCTCGCGGGCTGCTCCTTCTCCGCGGAGGCGCCCGCCCCCTCGGATCCGGCTGCGGCACCTGTCGCGGACGCCGGAACCACCGGTGCCAAGGGTGACGCCGGGGCGCTCCTGGCCCGCTTGCAGGATCGGCTCGCGTCGGTCGACATGCTCAAGCCCGTCCTCGAGGTGCAGGCGGTGCACGGCGACGTGCGCGACGGCATCCTCCGGCCGCTCGCCGAGGGCCTCAAGGCTGGCGCCACCGCGGATGTGTTCGTCGCCGGCGCCGAGGTCCCCGCCTTCAACCGCAGCGAGCGTCGCCTCGTCCGCCGGTTCGACGGCATCGAGGAGTTCGCCTGGGGCCAGGACCTCAAGGCCACCGCGGACACCGCGCTCCCCGCGCTGATCGCCCAGTTCTCCGAGGTCGTCGATGCC
Organism: bacterium; assembly: GCA_030424555.1. Lineage (GTDB taxonomy): Bacteria > Myxococcota_A > UBA796 > UBA796 > JAUHWK01. Next base: position 2,045 of record JAUHWK010000324.1, read on the forward strand.
GACCTCGTCGCCAAGAAGATCGACGCCCAGGGCGACAAGGCCACCGTCACGGTCGGCTACGACCTGCGCGGCATCACGACCGATGGCTCGCGCCGCACCGATCGGGGCGACCTCACCTTCTCGCTCGTCCGGGCCGACGGCGCGTGGAAGGTGTCGGCGATCGACGCGACCGACCTCCGCAGCTTCGTGTCCGACCGCAAGCCCACCTTCGCCGACATGAGCGAGATGCTCGCCTCGGTCGAGATCACCCCGCGCTCCGAGGCGATCCGCCGCGGCGGCTACGCCACGGCCGCGTCCGACTTCGACGGCGACAAGAAGGTCGACCTGCTCGTCGGCCGCTTGGAGTCGGTCCGCCTGCTCCGCAACACCGGCGCTGGGTTCGAGGACGTCACCGAGAAGGCGGGCATCCGGCCCGACACCAAGGTCAAGTCCGCCGGCTTCGTCGACCTGGACAACGACGGCCACAAGGACCTGGTGATGGTCCGCTTCGTCGAGAAGACCGACGACGACCAGTCCGACTTCGTCGCCTACCGCAACAACGGCGACGGCACGTTCGAGCTCAAGGGCGACGTCCTCACCCGCAGCCGCATGTACGACCGGTCGATGCCGCTCGCGGTCGCCGACTTCGACGGCAACGGCTTCCTCGACATCTACGTCGGCTTCCCCGGGTCGCGCGACTTCACCAACCAGCTCGGCGAGAACGATCGTCCTGAGAACATCGCCTCGCAGGGCGTGTGGCTCAACGACGGCCAGTGGGGCTTCAGCGAGATCCGCGAGGCGCCCGGCTACGGCAAGGAGGCCACCGGCCGTCGGGTCTACCCGCACGCCGCGCTCGTCTCCGACCTCAACATGGACGGCAAGCCCGACATCCTCGTCACCGACGACTCGGGCCGCATCAACCCCGTGTACTACAACGCGGGCGACGGCTCCTTCCAGGACGCCGCCACCAGCACCGGCCTGGCCCACACGGGCTGGGGCATGGGCGCCGCGGTCGCCGACTACGATGGCGACGGCCTGCCCGACGTCTACATGAGCAACATCGACTTCGCGGCGGGGCACATGGTGCTCGCCAGCCTCGACGGCAAGGCCGAGGGCCCCCTGGCCGAGGTCCTCGCGCAGGCGCCCAAGGAGCTTCGCGGCAACGCGCTGTTCCGCAACAAGGGCGACGGCACGTTCGAGGAGGTCTCCGCCAAGGCGGGGGTCGCGTGGGCCGGTGAGGCGCCCGCGGTCGCCGAGTGGGTCGACTACAACGCCGATGGCGCGATGGACCTGTACGTCCCCAACGGGCTGTGGTCCGGTGGTGAGCAGGCGTTCGACGACCTGTTCCTCGCCGCGGCGCTCGCGTCCGGGGCGTACGCCGAGTTCGCTCAGATGATGGAGCAGGCCACCGGCTCGGAGGCGGACAACGCCGACGGCCAGTTCGACCTCGCCATCTTCGCCGACCGCGGCGACCGCGATCCCAACCCGGTCCTCACCATCCTGCGTGAGTTCAAGGGCGACCTCGCCAACCTCGACGCCGAGGCCGTCAGCGAGATCCCGACCCTGTCGTTCGCTGGCTACGAGCGCAACCGCTTGTTCCGCAACAACAGCGACGGCACCTTCACCGAGGTGGGCTTCCTCGAGAACGCCGACCGCATCGAGGACGGCTACGTCGCCTCCTCGGTCGACGTCAACGGCGACGGCAAGCAGGACCTGTTCCTGCGCAACTGCGACCCCGCCCCCGGCCACCCGGTCCCCACCCTGGTCCTGCTGCAGAACCAGGCGGAGCTGGGCCATGCGCTCACCGTCGAGGTCGAGGGCACCAAGTCCAACCGCGACGGCATCGGCGCGCTGGTCAGCGCCTGGGTCGACGGCACCAAGGTCACCCGCGAGATCCGCTCCGTGTCGGGCGCCGTCCAGCACCAGCCGCTCGCGTGGTTCGGTCTGGGTGAGGACGTCAAGGTCGACAAGCTCGAGGTCACCTTCCCATCGGGTGTGGTGCGCTCCTTCGAGGACGTCGACGCCGGCCGCGTGATCGTCAACGAGGGCGACGCCACCTTGCGCCTGGCCACCGCCTCCCGCTGAGGCGCCGCCAGGGCGTGTTCGAGGCCCGCTTCGGCTCGTCCGAGGCGGGCCTTCGTGTGTCAGGACCCCCAGGACCGTCGGGAGGAGACGTGGCCCGCGTCGCGCTGCTGTTGCCGAACCTGGAAGGTGGGGGCGCCGAGGTGTCCGCCCTGCGCCTCGCCCACGCGCTGCGCCGGATGGGGAACGAGGTCACGGTGGTGGTCGGCGAGGGACGCGGTCCCCTGACGCGACGCCTGGGGGGGCTTCGGGCGGTGGAGCTGGGCGCGGGGAGCATGATGGCGGCGGTGCGGCCGCTGGCGCGGTTCCTCCGGGAGGAGCGGCCAGACGTGGTGATCGGCACCATGGTGCATGCCTCGGCGGCCGGGCTGCTGGCCGCCTGGGTCTCGGGATGGCGCGGCTTGCCCATCCTGTGGGTGCATGCCTCGCCCGGTCACGAGCGGTCCTGGCGCGGTCGCATCGCGGAGCGGCTCGTCCACCGGGGTCTCCCCGCCCAGGGTCGGGTGGTGTGTGTGAACGCGGCGTCCGCGGCGGAAGTGGCGGCGGCGTGGCCCGCGCTGGCGTCGCGGATCCACACCATTCCCAACCTGGTCCACGATCCCGAAGGCGCGGCCCCCGTCACCAAGCCGGCCACGATGGGGCCGCCGATCGTCCTGGGGGCCGGGCGGCTGGTGCCCGACAAGGACTTCGGGGCGTTGATCGACGCGGTGGCGCG
>JAUHWK010000325.1 GCA_030424555.1 bacterium
CTGGCCCGTCGGTTCGCAGACCTCGGGCTCCCCGTCGCGATCGGGTACGGCCTGACGGAGGCCTGCACGGTCGTGACCGTCAACGATCTCCACCCGGTGCGCGACGACACCGTCGGCGCCCCGGTCCCCGGCGTGTCCGTTCGCATCGACGCCCCCGATGCCGAGGGTGTCGGCGCGGTCCAGGTCCAGGGCGACACCGTGTTCACCGGGTACGACGGCGAGCCCGAGGCCACCGCCGCCGCGTTCACCGAGGACGGCTGGTTGCGCACCGGCGACCTCGGGTGGATCGACGCCGCCGGCCACCTGCACCTCGTCGGACGGGCCCGGAACATGGTCGTCACGGCCGAGGGCAAGAACGTCCTGCCCGAGGACGTGGAGCAGCACCTGCACGACGTCCCCTGCGAGCACCTCACGGTGATGGCGGAGGACTACGTGTGGCCCCGCCGCGGCCTCACCGGCGAGCGGCTGATCGCGATCGTCACGGCCGGCGACCGCCCCCGCGACGCCGTCCGGGACGCCTTGCGCACGAGCATCCGAAGGCTCCCACCCCACAAGCGTCCCGCGGGCGTCCTGTGGTGGGACGACGCCCCCCCGCTCACCGCCACCTTCAAGGTTCGACGCCCGGCCTTCGCCACCCACCTTCGCGACGCGGCCGACCGCGCCGACGTGGAGACCCTGTGATCACCCCGATCATCGCCAACCCCCATGCCGGCGGCGGCCGCTGCGGACGCCGGATCGCCGACGCCGTCGCGCGGCTGGAGGCCGCCCACACCCACGTCGAGGTCCACCGCACCCAGGGACCCGGCCACGCCACCGCGCTCGCCGCCAGCCTGTGGCGCGAGGGGCACCGCACCCTGTTCGTCGCCGGGGGCGATGGCACGGCGTTCGAGGTGGTGGACGGGTTGATGGCGGCCCGTGCCGACGACGATCCGCCCCCCCGCCTCGGCCTGCTCCCGCTCGGGACCGGGAACTCCTTCCTGCGCGACGTGGAGATCGAGACCGCCGATCAGGCGATCGCGGCGGTGCTCGCGGGGCAGACCCGGCCGGTCGACGTGGTGCGGATGACCCACGACGACGGCGTCCTGCACTACCTCAACCTGTTCAGCATCGGGTTCACGTCACGGGTGGGGGCGCTCACCAACCGGTGGTTCAAGCCGCTGGGCGCGGCCGGGTACGCCGTCGCGACCCTGATCGAGACCGCCCGGCTGGCCCCCGAGCCCTTCCCGCACACGGTGGATGACGGTCTCCCCGACACCCGGCGGTACGCGTTCCTGTCGTTCTCCAACTCGCGCTGTACCGGCGGCGCGATGCAGATGGCCCCAGACGCCGTCCTCGACGACGGCCGCCTCGACGTGATCCGGATCGGCCCGCTCACCCCTGGCGCGCTGCTGCGCCTGTTCCCCCGCATCTACGCCGGCGAGCACCTCGACCACCCGCTGAACGACGCGATCACCGCCGCGTCGGTCACGCTGTCCCTGCCCGCGCCCGTGCCGTGCATGATCGACGGCGAGGTGCGGGTGTTGCGCCCCACCCGGCTCGACGTCGTGCCCCGGGCGATCGAGGTCCTGGCGTGAACCCGGTCCGGACGGCCGCCGACGCGGGCACCAGTGCGTTGCTGTGGGGAGCGGGCCTGGCCTGGATGGGGACCGTCCTTCCGCCCCTCACGGCCCTGCAGCAGCGGGTCGACCCGTTCCGCCTGGAGCCGCTCACCCGGATGTACACCCGGGGTCAGGTGGCGATGACGGGCTGCCGCTGGCACGCCCACGTCGACCCCAGGGTGGACCCCGACACGCCATACCTGTTCGTCCAGAACCACGTGAACGTCCTGGACCACTGCACCGCCTACCACGCGACCCCCCACCCCAAGACCGGGATCGAGCTCGCGCGGCACTTCGATCTTCCGGTGTACGGACCGTTCATGCGCAGCCGGGGCACCCTGGGGGTGGCGCAGGACGCGCCCCGCCAACTGCTCACGCTTCGCCGACGCATGCGCGAGGAGCTGGACGCCGGGCGAAGCCTGATCGCGTTCCCCGAGGGCACGCGCACCCGCGACGGCCGGGTCGGCCCCTTCCAAGACGGCCTGTTCCACCTCGCCCGCATGCTGCGGGTGCCGGTCGTGCCGATCGCGCTCACCGGCATGTACGACGTCCTGCGCACCGGTCGGTTCCGCTTTGTGCCGGGCGTCGACGTCCACGTCGAGGTGATGTCCCCCATGCGAACGGATGCCCTCGCCCGGGAGGACGTGCCCGGGTTCACGCGCTCGGTGCGGGACCGGATCGCGGACCGGGTGGATGCGTGGCTACAGGACCCTGCACGGAGGGATCGATGAGCGACGGACGCAGCGAGCGGGCGCAGGCCAAGCGGGAGGAGACCCGCCGTCGCATCCTCGACGCCGCCGAGACCGTGTTCGCCGAGCACGGCTACCACGACACCGGGGTCGCCCAGCTCGTCGACGCGGCCGGCGTCGCACGGGGCACGTTCTACCAGTACTTCGACAGCAAGCACGCCATCTTCCTCGAGCTGCTGGACGACCTGCTCCGGCGGTTCCGCGCCAGCGTGGTGGGCGTCGATGTCGCCGCGGGATCGGGCACGGTGCGCGACCAGCTCGTCGAGACCGTCGCACGGGTCCTGCGTGCCGCCGCGACCCGGCGCCCCCTGGCCCGGATCATCTTCCGCGAGGCGGTGGGGCTCGATGCGGACGTCGACGACCGCCTCCAGGCCTTCGAGACCGAGCTGTACCGATACGTCCACGGCGCGCTCACGCTCGGCAAGTCCCTGGGTTGGCTGCGGGATCACGACCCCGAGGTGGTGGCCACCCTCGTGTACGGCGGGTTGCGCCAGCTCATCGATCGGCGCATCGTGCGCGGCGACGACGGACCGGACGCGCTCGAGCGCGTGGCCGCTGCCACCGTCGACCACCACCTGCGCGGCCTGCTCCGCGAGGAGGACGCGTGACCCTGCCCGCCCACAACGTCGCCGACCTGTTCCGCCACGCCGCCCAGGCCACCCCCGACGCCATCGCGCTGCGCTTCCCCCGGGGCACAGGCGCCGAAGCCGGCTGGGACGAGCTCACCTTTGCCGAGCTCGACGCCGAGAGCGATCGCCTGGCGCGGGGCTTTGTCCGCGAGGGCCTGACCGGGATGCGGGTGCTGCTCGCCGTGCGGCCCGGCCCCGGGTTCTACGCGACCAGCTTTGGCCTGCTGCGCGCCGGCGCCACCCCGGTGTTCCTCGACCCCGGCATGGACCGTCGGATGATGCTGCAGTGCGTGGAGCGCCTCGGTCCCGACGCCCTGATCGGCATCCCCCCCGCGGTGATCGCCCGGTCCGTGCTCCGCAAGACCTTCCGATCGGTCCGCAAGACGATCACCGCCGGCCGGTTCGGACTGGGTGGCCCTACGCTCGTCCAGTGCCGTCGGCTCGGGTTCGACCCGACCACGCCGCTGCCGTCCGTGTCCGAGGACGACGACGCCGTCTTGGTGTTCACCTCGGGATCCACCGGCCGCCCCAAGGCCGTCGCCCTGCCCCACCGCACGATGATCGCCCGCGTCCGTCAGATCCGCGAGCTGGTCGGCCTTCGGCCCGGAGACACCGTCGTCGAGACCCTGCTGGTCTACACCGTGCTCGAGCTGTGCATGGGCTGCTCGGTGGTGGTCCCCCCGATGGACGTCGCCAAGCCCGCCGCCGTCGATCCCGCCGCCGTGTTGGGCACGATCGAGCGCTTCGAGCCCCGCCTGGTCAGCGCCTCGCCGATCGTGTGGCAGCGCCTTGCCCGGCACGCGCTCGACATCGGCGCCCACCCCCACGGCGTCGAGATGCTGCTCACCACCGCCGCCCCCATCCCGGTCGACCTGCACCGCCGCCTGCGCAGCGTGTTCGGGGACCACGTCGAGCTGCTCACCCCCTACGGCGCGACCGAGGCGATGCCCGTCGCGATGATCGGCACGGGGGCCATCCTCGCGGAGACCGGCATGCGCACGGCCGAAGGCGAGGGCGTGTGCGTGGGCACGGTCGCCAAGGGCATGGAGCTCGCGATCCTCGAGGTGTCCGACGACCCGGTCGTGGATGAGGACGCGATGGTCCGCCTGCCCACAGGCCGCACCGGCGAGATCGTCGTGCGCGGGGGCGGCGTGAGCCCCACCTACGTGCAGGACGCCGACGCCAACGCGCGCAGCAAGATCCCCGCCACCACCCCCGGGCGGGACGCCTGGCACCGGATGGGCGACCTTGGCCGCCTCGACGGATCCGGCCGGCTGTGGTTCTCCGGGCGGGTGGGCCACCGCCTGCGCACGGCCGACGGCATGGTCCCCGCGGTCGACGTCGAAGGCGTGTTCAACGCCCACGAGGCGGTGTTCCGGTCCGGACTCGTCGGCGTGGGGGCCCCAGGCCAGGAGGTCCCCGTGCTGTGTGTCGAGCTCGAGGCGGGCCTGGAGGCCACCGACGCCCTGAAGGACGACATCCTCGGGATGGCCGACGGCACCCGATGGGAGGGCCTGGTCCAGCGCGTGCTGTTCCACCCCGGCTTCCCCGTCGACACCCGCCACAACTCCAAGATCCGGCGCGAGGATCTCAAGGAGTGGGTCGCCTCCCGTCCCGGGTGATCCCGGCAGCGATCACGGGGCGATGCCCTGGAGGAACGCGTCGAGGTTGGTCGTGCCGTCGCCGTCGAGGTCCAGCGCCCCGTCGTCGACCGTGCGATCCAGCCCGAACCGCATCTCCCAGCCGTCGCTCATCCCGTCCTGATCCAGGTCGACGACGTCGAGCCGACACCGCGGATCGGCGTGCGGACCCGCACAAGGCCCTGCCCCCCGCACGGTG
>JAUHWK010000326.1 GCA_030424555.1 bacterium
ACCCGCTAGCGTTCGCTCTGAGCCAGGATCAAACTCTCCGAAAGAATTGATCTCTTCTTCTATTGTCTGCCGCACATTGCTGTACGGCTCGACGGGCTCCGTCACGCACACGATCTGCTTTTCAAGGAACGACCGACCACCCGGGGGTGGTCTTTGCCTCGCCGCGGTCAGACAAGACGCTGACCTCGACGCGCCCCGGCGTTTTAACGACCACGGATGGCCGTGGCAAGCGATCCGGCAAAAAATCAGGCGATGGTCGCGATTTTCCAGATCCAACCTGCCATCATCGCGAGCAGGATTCCGATGGCCACCTGGGGCTCGACGGGACGGATCCCCGACTCGAGCTGCTTCCAGCGCCCGCGTGGCTGGATCGCCTCCGCGCCGGCGACCCCGATCACCCCCACGGTGACCACGAACAGGAACGCGCCGAAGGGTTGGTTGACCACGCCCTCAAGGATCCGGCCATGGGCCAGCAACGACCAGGTGGTGGTGGCCCCACACATGGGACACGGCACCCCGGTCACGGTCAGGAAGGAGCAGCCCGGCAGCCCGAGCTGGGTGTGGGTGGCGTGGCCCAACGGGCTCGGGTCCAACCATCGGGCCACGGCGAGCACGGCCAGCGCCCCCAAGGCGACCCCTGCGTTCATCCACCGCGCCAGCCTGGAGCGCCCCACCATGCGGGGGCCAGGGGCGATGGGGAACACAGCGCCCATCGCTCAGACCAGCGCGTCGACGAACGCCGTGGCGTCGAAGGGTCGGAGATCGTCGGGTTGTTCACCGACCCCGATGAACCGCACGGGGAGCCCGAGCTCCTTGGCGATGGCGAGGACCATGCCGCCCTTGGCCGTGCCGTCGAGCTTGGTGACGACGACCCCGGTGAGCGGCGTGGCGTCGTGGAAGGCGCGGGCTTGTTGGAGGGCGTTCTGGCCCATCGTCCCGTCGATCACGAGCCAGGTCTCGTGGGGGGCACCCTCGGCCTTCTTGTGCAGCACCTTGCGGATCTTGGTGAGCTGCTCCATCAGGGGCCGCGCGTTCTGCAGCCGCCCCGCGGTGTCGATGAGCACCAAGTCCCGGCCATCGGCGCCCGCGCGATCCATCGTCTCGAACGCCACCGCCGCCGGATCCGCGCCCTCGGGATGCTGCACGATCGGGCACCCCGCGCGCTCGGCCCACACCGCGAGCTGGTCGCCTGCCGCGGCGCGGAAGGTGTCGGCCGCACCGAGGATCACCCCGTGCCCAGCCTTGGTCCACCGCGACGCGAGCTTGCCGATGGTGGTGGTCTTGCCGGATCCGTTGACGCCCACCACCAACAACACGAACGGGCCGTCGTCGACCGGGCGGGGGACGGGACGGGACGCCTCGACCCCTTGCAGCAAGGCGAGCATCTCCTCCCGGAGGGTGGCGCGGAGGACCTCGACGTCCGCCTGCTGCCCTCCCAGGCGCGCCCGGATGGCGCCGGTGAGGTGTTCGGCCGTGCCCACGCCCACGTCGGCGAGCAACAGCGCATCCTCCAGCCCTTCGAGGGCCGCTTCGTCGATCGTGTCCCGCCCCATGAGGGCGTCGAGCCCTGCCCGGAACGCGGACCGGGTGCGCTCCAGCCGATCCTGTAGGCGCGCGGCGAGGCCCGAGGTAGGGGGCGCCGCCGACGCGTCCGATGGATCCGAGTCGTGGTCCGAGGGAAGCGGCTCCGCGTCGCTGGCGGTCAGGCCATCGTCGACCGGACGTCGACGGCGGCCCACCGTGGCCAGCCGGGCCGCCAGGGCCGCCACGAACAGCGCGACCGCGATCCCGATCCATGGCCACGGCACGGGGGTGTCGAGCGGCGCGGGATCGGCCGTCGCGCCGTGGTCTCCAGGAACCAGCTCGCCCGTGGACGCCGCCGCCTCCTGCGCAGGTGCCGCCGCGTCGGCAGCGGTCGGGGTCTCAGGGGTTGGGTCGTCGACCGGTGCCCCAGCCTGCCCGTCCGTATCCGGCACCCTTGCCTCCTCCGCCGCACTGTGTCGGGCGGTCGACGCCCCCGGCGGGCCCGCATCGTAATGCCGATCGCCCGTCACGGGGAGCCCTTCTCCGACCTCATCCCACCCCGGCGTCCGGCGTCGACCTGGGATCCCACGTGTACGGAAGGATTCCACGCACTCCGGGCGGGGCCCACTGGCCTTGCCGAGGTGTCCCGCGAACCACGGCATGAGGGGGGAACACCGGGTCGCGGATGCGCGGTTCGCCAAGCACGAGCCCCCCGATCGCGACCTGGGCGACGACCACCACGAGCACCCCAGCCCGGCATCGGGAGGGCGGCCCCCCGCGATCCCCCACCCTGCTTGGGGCGCCCCACACCCAGCACCCGACGAACCACAGCTGCCAGACCTCACGGCCCCCCGAGGCGCGACCGCCACGCGGTCCGCCAAGGGACATGGTCTGGGATGCCGCGCATGGACCCATGGATCGCGAGGTCACCGGCGCCCCCGGCCACGCGCCCCCCGCCAAGATCGCAGGAGGCATGATCGACTGGGGCTTCGCGGACCATCCCTTGGACCGCGACAGCGTTCGCTACGTCAGTCCACTTGGACCGACACGACCGTCGAGCAGCCGGGGGTGACCATCGTGATCCCGTACAGGGCGTCGGCGCACTCCATGGTCTTGCGGTTGTGGGTGACGACCAGGAACTGGGTCTGCGCCGACATCTGGCGGATCATGTCGTTGAAGCGCGCCCCGTTGGCCTCATCGAGCGGCGCATCGACCTCGTCGAGCACGCAGAAGGGCGACGGCTTGACCGAGAACAGCGCCAGCAGCAGCGCGATCGCCGTCATCGCCTTCTCGCCACCGCTGAGCAGGGCGAGGTTCTGCAGCCGCTTGCCCGGCGGACGGACATAGATCTCCACGCCGGCCGTGAGCAGATCCTCTTCGTCGGTGAGCTCCAGCCGGGCCTCTCCCCCGCCGACGAGGGCCGGGTAGGCTTCGCGGAAGGCGGCGTCGACCCGCACGAACGCGTCCTGGAATCGGGTGCGACAGGTCTCGTTGAGCTGCCGGATCGCCTCCTGGATCCCCGCGACCGCCTGCTCCAGATCCGCCCGCTGTGCCTCCAGGTCCGCGTGGCGCTCCGCGACTTCCTCGTACTCGGCCAGCGCGCCGAGGTGGACCTCTCCGATCTTGGCGAGCGCCGCACGCTCCGCCTCGGCCGACGCGACCCAGGCGCGCACGGTCTCCTCGTCCTCGAGGTGCTCGTGGCGAACCACCCGCTCAGGCACCGGCTCCACCGATCGGCCCTCGAGCTCCAGTCCCTTGGCGGCCTCCGGACTCGGGGTCAGCCGGACGAAGCCCTCCTCGGCAAACCGTGCGGACCAGGCGGGCAGGTCGATCTGGTGACGCTCCGCGATGCGATCGACCAGCTGGGTGCGGGCCAGGGAGAGGCGCTGGACCGTCTGCTCGACGTCCAAGGTCTCCTGACGCAGCGGGGCCAGGACCTCCTCGAGCGCCACCAGCGCTTGCTCGACGCCGTCCCGCGCCGACCGCACCGCGCGGAGCCGGAGGGTGGCCTCCTCACGGTGGGTGACGACCTCTTGGACCTTGCCTGACAGGGCCTGCTCCTCCGCCTCGGCGGCCGCCGCCCGCGCCCGGGCCTCGTCGCGCGCCACCGCCGCCTCCGCGAGACGGGTCCTCGCCTCCTGCTGCCGCTGGGTTGCAGCGTTCGCCGCCGCCTGCGCTGCCTCGCGCCGCGCCGCCGACGCGGTCATCCGCTCCTCGAGCCGAAGCAGCGTGTCGGACACGCCGCGGTGCGCTCGGCGTGCGGCGTCCAGGGTCGCCGACGCCGCCTGCCAGCCGGACGACGCCGCCTCGGCCGCCGCACCGGCCTCCCCCACCGCCCGCACGGCGTCGTCGAGGGCGATCGCGGCCTGCTGCGCTTCGGCGTCCGCGCCCTCGGCCCGGGCCGCGAGGGCCGCCGCCGACGCCCGGGCCTCGTCCAGCCGCTTGCTCAGCGATCGGACCTGCTCCTCCGCCGCTTCCTGCTCCGCCTGCAAGCGGGCCAGCACCCGGTCGTGATCGGCGACCTCGGCGTTGGCGGCGTCGACCGTGCGGCGGGCCTCGTCCAGCGCTGCCGACTCCTTGGCCGCCCGTCCCCGGGCCGACGCCAGGGCCGTCCGTGCCGTGTCCACCAGGTGCCCCGCTTGCTCGCGGCGCACCGTCGCGTCGCGCGTCGTCTCCCGAACCTCCGCCCGGATCTGCTCCCGCGCCGCGTCGATCCGGGCCTTGGCGTCGACCTGCCGGGCCTCGGCGGCCTCAGCCCGCGCGGCCTTCTCTTCGGCGACCGCGGCATCGTGTCGGGACCGGTCCTCGGCGAGTGCGGTGGCCAGCGCCTCCTGACGGGCGGCTTGTGCCTGGGCGACTTCGCGGGTGCGCGCAGCGAGCGCCTCATCCAGGGCTTCACGCGATCGGTTCCGCGCCACCGACCGGGCCTCGCGGGCAGCCTGCACGGCCCGATCCCCGTCCTCGCGCGCCGCCGCGACCGCATCCGCGACCGCCTGACGCCCCTGCGCCTCTGCCTGGTCGCGGACCTCAGCCGCCTTGCGTGCCCGGATCCGGGCGGCTTCGCGGGCCGCCTGGGCCGCGGTGCCATCCCGTGTCGCAGACTCGAGCGACCCCGTCCATCGCGCGACCTCGGCCTCCGCCGCCTCCAGGCTGGCCCGGCGTCCGGTGGCATCCGCGGCCTGACCGCCCGCCCCCAGCGTCAGGGCGCCGTCGGGGTCGATGCGGAGGCTGCCGTCCGACAACACCACCGAGGCGCTGTCTGCCTGGTGACGATCCAGCGCGGCC
>JAUHWK010000327.1 GCA_030424555.1 bacterium
TCTGGGAGGACATCGTCTTCCACAGGTGGGCGATGCGCTCCTCGTCGAGCGGGGCGCGGAGCCCTTGTTCCCCCACCTGCGCCTCGGGGATCCAGTAGGCGCCATCGTCGGAGCCCAGGTCGATCCGGTACGCCGGAATCGCATCGTCCCCGACCTGCAACGGTCCATGGGACTGCACCACGCCAACCCCGAGGGACGGCACCACGACCACGTCACCCACATCCAACTGCATCCGACCTCCGATGTCTGAGATCAGACCCGGCAACCCGCCGGATCCGGCGGCCGGGACCCTCGCGGCGCCGCCACCCGGGGGTGGACACGTGAGCACAGCGGACATCTACCGGCCTTGCTCGCCTACTATGACCCGAACCTGGACAGATGTCAAGTGCGGCGTCGCCGGATCGCCCACAGCGGAAGCAGTGCAAGCCAGCCCACCGACGCCCCACCGCCATCGCAGAAGCACCCGCCACCGCGCACCTGAAAGCCCGCGTCCAGGTCGCACGCGTCGCCCACCCCGTCCTCGTCCTTGTCCTCCTGGAGCGGATCGAACGCGAACGGGCACAGGTCGCAGGCGTCGCCGATGCCATCGCGGTCGGCGTCCCCCTGACCGGGGTCGGGCACCAGGGGACACAGGTCGCAGCCATCGCCAACGCCGTCTTCGTCCTCGTCGGCGTCCAGGTCCCCCAGATCCACCGCCCGCAGCAGCGGACAAGGATCGCAGGCGTCCCCTGCTCCGTCGCGATCGCGATCCAGCTGTTCGGGATCGATGACCGCCGGGCACACGTCGCACACGTCGCCGATCCCGTCGCCCTCGCTGTCGGTCTGGAAGGCGTTGAACAGCCGCGGACAGTTGTCGCACGCGTCCCCGAACCCGTCCTGATCGACGTCGGACAGCTCCACTCCTGGCAGATCGGGGCACAGGTCGCAGGCGTCGCCGATCCCGTCGCCGTTGCTGTCGGCCTGATCGGGGTTGGCTACCCCGGGGCAGTTGTCGCATGCGTCCCCGATCAGGTCGTCGTCCTGGTCTTCTTGGAACGGGTTGACCACCGACAGGCAGTTGTCGCACACGTCCCCGATCCCGTCCTGGTCGACGTCCGCCTGGTCGGGGTTGGTGACGGTGGGACAGTTGTCGCACGCATCCCCGAGCTCGTCGCCGTCTCGGTTGGCCTGATCGCGGTTGGGGACGTCGATGCAGTTGTCGCACACATCCCCGACCTCGTCGCAGTCGCTGTCCTCCTGCTCGGGATTGGCGTCGTCGGGGCAGTTGTCGCAGTCGAGGACGGCGATCAGGGCCGGCAGCGGGGGGGCCGGCGGATCGGGCAAGACGGTGATCACCCCGGCGCTGAGGCCGTCCTGATCCTGGTCGAAACCGGTGGTGGGGTAGGCGCAGCCAAACGAGCCGTGGTCGTACACGTAGTCGGCGCTCGTGACGGGATCGCCGGTGACAGGGTCGGTGATCGCCGCGCACTCGGGATCGTCGGTGTCGAGCGTGTCCTCATCGGGCGCGTCGATGGTGTTGCAGTTGAGGTCCTGGATCACGTCGGACCGACACTGCTGGGCGAATGCATCGGCCGCCACGACGGTGTGGACCACGAACAGGGCGGCGAACGGGCGGATCATGGCTCGCCTCCGTCCGAGTCGAGGACCGTGTCGGCGTCCCCTTCCCCGTCTGGCACGGGCGCGACGGCCTCGGGAACTGGGTCGGGCACGGGATCCGGCGTCGTCTCGGTCTCGGTCTCGTCGTCGAACACGGGCTCCTCGTCGACGGGGGCGAAGGCGCCCTCGGCGTACGGAGACGGCGCAGCCTCCACCTCGGCAGGTGCCGGCTCGGGCGACGGGGTGGGAACGACCAGCGCCTCAGGAGCATCTGGCGGCGGGGGCGTGTGCACCGTGTGGTCCTCGCCCGACCACGGGAGCTGGATCGCCTCGGGCAGCTCGCGGCCCGCCTCGCCGGGCGCGTAGGTGCGGACCACGTCGAACACCACCCGCCGGTTGCGCTCGCGGGCGACCTCGTCGTCGCCCTCCGCGACCCGCTCCACCTCGCCCGCACCGCGGTACGACATCCGCGCCGGATGCACCCCGCGCACCACCATCGCCTCGTAGATGGCCCGCGCCCGCTCCCGCGACAGGTCGTAGTTGAACCGGTAGCCGCCTTCCTGGCTGGCGTGGCCTTCGATCACGACGTGGCCGATGGCGCCCGTGGTCAGGATCACCTCTGCGACCGCGTCGAGCACCGCCTGGCTCTGGGGCCGGAAGGTCGTCGTGCCCTGCTCGAACTCGATGGGGTCGCGGATCTCGATGCGCTCGGCGACGAGGGCGGCGACCGGGGGCGGCGCGGGAGGCGGTGGCGGCGGCGGCTCGTCCTCGGCCTCGGGCAGGGTGTCGATCACGACGATCGGGGGCGGCGGCTCGGGGGCCGGCTTGGGCTTGGGCTTGCCGAGGTGGACGAACGACAGGCCGGCGATCGCCCGGACCCCGGTGGTGCCGTACCCGCCGGTCAAGCCCTTCCCGACCGCCAGATCGACCCGTAGTCCCATCGGAACGCGGTAGCGCACCCCCGCGACGAGCTCACTGGACAGGCGGCCGCCGTGGTCGCCAGGCTCCACCCCGATCTTGTTGATCCACTCAGCGATCACGTCGAGCGTGGCGGGGATCGCGTGCCCGATCAGGCCGATGTCGACCTCCAGCTCGCTGCCCGCCACGAAGTCCAGCGGCGTCTCGACCCGCTCCCGCACGTGGGCCAGCAGGTTCGTGAGCAGCTTGACCCGTCCCAGGTGGGTGTAGCCGAGGAGGCCTGCGCGAAGCCGGGGGAGGCGCTCGCCCATGTACTGGTTGGTGTTGCCGGTCGGCAGGAACACCTGGGCCATCACGCCGAGGTGGAACCGCTTCCACGGGCCCGCGTGCACCCGCAGCGCGATCGCCCCGTCCCCCAGTCCGCCCCCGTTTCGCGACCGGACGATCTCCCCGTCGGCCCCGAAGTGGATCCCCACCGGGAGCATCAGCGACAGGCTGGTCCGCCGAGAGAAGGACACACCGCCGTGGAGCTGGAGCACGGTGCGGTGTGCGACCAGCGGCCCGACCAGCTCGCCGTCGTCGAACAGCCGCAGGGGGGCGTTCTCGTACTGGATCATCCCGCCCACCGACCAGGTTCGCGGCGCGATCGCGTGGGGAGCGTCCAGCGCAAACCCGCCATGGGGCGACAGGCCCGGGCGGACCATCTCGAGGTCGACGGGGACGCTGTCCTGCGCCTGGGCGTCGGCGATCCCCAGGCCACCCAACACCCCCAGGCCCGCGATCAGGAGGGGTGCGAGCGCGGCGACCGTTCGGCAGGTAGAGACAGGCACGGCGGTCCAGGGTGAGAGGAAGGCAGCGGTCATCGATGTGATGGCGATGACATCGATCGCCATGCGCCGTGTACGGTCGGGCGGCCGTATGCTACCCCGCGACCATGCGCATGACCTCGCCCAACCTGTCGGACCGTGTCGCCCACCACCGGCCGGTGGTCGGTGCCGGTCTCGTGGCCGCCCTCACCGCAGCCGGGTGCAACGAGATCAACCTCGATGGGGTCGACCACGTCGACGCCTACGAGCAGAGCCCCTGGGAGAAGGTCGACGTCCTTTTGGTGGTCGACAACTCCGGCTCGATGGGCCCGTACCAGAACAAGCTCGGGGACGACTTCGGAGGCTTCTTCGACTTCTTCGCCGAGGGCGAGGTCGACTGGCAGCTCGCCGTCACCCACACCGACGCGTTCGCGGAGGACTTCGGCCGGATCCGCGGCCCGATCGTCACCCCCGCGGGCGGAGATCCCGCCAGCCTGTTCGCCGAGGTCGTCAACCTCGGGATCGAGGGCAACGGCCTGGAGCTCGGGCTGGAGGGCGCGGTGCAGGTGCTCGAGGCGGGCCGCAACGGGTTCCCCCGCGACGATGCCAGCGTGTCCGTGATCTTCGTCAGCGACGAGGAGGACGCCTCGCCCCGCCCGGTCGCCCACTACCTCAACCGGTTCTTCGACCTCCGAGGCGCCCGCAACCGCCAGGCGTTCAACGCCTCCGCGCTCACCGTCACCGAGATCGCCGACTGCGAGCCCGAGCAGTTCGCGCTGAGCGCCCCCGGCACCCGCTACGTCGAGGCCGCGGTCCAGACCGGCGGCATCACGGCCAACCTGTGCGTCGACGACTTCGAGCGCATCGTGGTCGACCTCGCCCTGACCACCAGCGCGCAGCTCAACAGCTTCCCGCTCCGCGCGCGGCCCGACCTCAACACCCTCGACGTGTACGTCGACCGCGTGCTCCAAGACTGTACCCTCGGCGACTACCAGTACGACCTGCTCACCGAGGACGGCGTCCAGGAGCCGATCATCACCTTCCCGGCCGACAACCTCCCCGGCCCGGGCGCTGGGGTGGTGTTCGAGTACCGCCGAGGCAACGGCGATCCTGCGAGCTTCTGCCCGGGTGGCGCCCCATGATCCGTCCGCATCACGCGGCTCCTGTGAACGCCGGGTTGCTGCTGGGCATGGCCCTGTGGCTCACGGCGTGCCCAGCCACCGGCGACCGCTGCACCTCCACCACGGACTGCGCCGACCTCCAGGCCTGCATCCAGGGCGTGTGTGAGCCGGTCGACTGCCTCGCCAACGCCGACTGCGCGCTCGAGAACCGCTGCGATCCCCAGACCTTCACCTGCGAGCCGGGCTGCGGCACCGGGCTCACCCTGGCGGTGCTTGCCGCGGCCAATCCGCACGCCAGCTTCACCGGTATCGAGAGCGATGCCGCGCACGCGGCCGCCGCACGCGACCTGGCGCAGCGCTG
>JAUHWK010000328.1 GCA_030424555.1 bacterium
CTGCGTGGTGAGGGCCGTGAGCAGCGGGGCGTTGAGCTGCTCGGCGAGGTCGGACCAGGCCTGCTTGGCGAGCAGCCGATCGTACTGGGCGACATCGGACGCCAACGCGACCGCCTCGGTGCGCACGGACGCCAAGCGCGCCTTGAGGGCATCGACCTTGGCGCCGAGGGAGGTGACGGCCTGCTCGGCATCTTCGAGGTCGTTGTCGTCCTGGTAGGCGATGACCTGTTGGTTGAGGGTGTCGATCCGGGCGGTGTACTCGTCGAGCTGGTCGGCGAGCCAGACGCGGGCCTCGGTGGCGGCGTCGCGGGCCGAGGCGAGGTTGTGCTCGCGGTAGACCTGGGCGACGAGGTTGGCCAGCATCGCGGCGCGCTCGGGATCGTTGTGCTCGACCCTGAGGTCGATGATCTCGGTCTGTCGGCGCAGCTCGATCTGCAGGCGGCTGCGCAGGGCGCCTGCACTGGTGATCTCATCGAGCTCCCCGCCGATCGCCTCGCGGTACCGGCGGATGACTTCATCCAGGATGGCGGCGCTCTCCATGACCTCGATCTGGGTCATGTAGAAGGCGACGTACCCACCGCCGAGCGACCACGAGGTGGACGCGGTGAGGTTGCGCTCGCCGATCTCCTGGCTGACCGGGATCGTGAGGTGGATCGTGGAGGTGGCCCGGTAGGTGGGCTGCTCCAGCGCGGTGACCCCCACGACGAGCGTGACGACCACCGCAAACACGGCCGCCATCGTTCGGCCCTGTGTGAGGATCACACTCCACAGGTCCTCGAGCCCGAAGGTCGCGACGGACTCGTCGTCGAGGGGTTCAGCCAAGCGTCGCTCCTCCGGCGTCACGTTTGCCTGGTAACACCGTCCATGACGGAACCGAAGCGCGTCCGAGGCCGGAGGATGGTGCGGGACCCGGAGGGGCCTCGGCGGTGTCTGTGGTGGACGGCGAGGGGGCGGTCACGGCGCGCAGGGTGACGACGGCGAACAGGATCCACAGCTCGGTCGTGCGGATGCCGTTGTGGGTGATGCCGTACACGATCGCGGGGCTGAGCGACAGGGCCGCGGGCCACCCGCCCGCCCGGATCATCGCCAGGTGCATCCAGACGAACAGGCCGAACCCGATCAGGCCCGATCCCATCAGGACCTGCCCGAACGTGGAGTGGATCTCGGCCTGATAGGCCATGCCGCTGAACCGATCGAGGCCGCCGTCTCCCGCGCCGGTGAGCAGGTACCCCGGGTAGAGGACC
This sequence comes from bacterium, assembly GCA_030424555.1. GTDB lineage: Bacteria > Myxococcota_A > UBA796 > UBA796 > JAUHWK01. The sequence continues at coordinate 1,245 of JAUHWK010000328.1, forward strand.
AGGCGGTCGTATCCGCGGGCGAACCCTTGTTCACTCTCGATCGCCCGATCGATCTGCGTCTCGCCGAACCCGAGGGCGATGGCCCCACCGGCCGCCAGCAGGGCGACCCCGGCGGCGACGAGCCCCCGACGCCCCTGAAGCACCGCGACGCCCAACACGAGCGGCGCGAGTGCGCCCAGGCCCGAGCGGCTTCCGGAGGCGATCACGAGCGCACCGGACGCGAGCAGCGTGGTGACGGTGGTGCGGATCGTGGTGGTGCGGGGGTCGGACGCGGCGGTGGCGATGCCGACGAGGAGCAGGGCGTAGTACGCGAGCTGGTTGGGGTTGTTGAACGTGAGGGTCTGGCGGGCGCCGCCGGCGACCCAAAACACGGGCGCGACGGCCGCGAGCACGTACAGGATGGTGCGGGCGAGACGCCCGATCGTGGGGAGGATCTTGGGGCCGTACCGCACGGGCAGGCCCAACACCGTGAGGAACACCGACAGGTTGAACAGCCGCATCACCGCGGGAAGGAAGGCGAGGGGCTGGTCCTGGCCGATGTCGAGGTACCAGGCGAGCTGGACGACGGTGTACCAGCCGATGAACGCGGTGGTGATCACCGCGATGGGCTGGGTGGCGCGGGGGATCTGGATCCGGAAGCCGTTCGTGACGGCCATCGCGGCCACGGCCAATGCGATCAGGCCGTCGGCGGGCTGGGGCAGGCCGCTGGGGCCCACGTACAGGCAGGCGGTGGCCATGGCGGTGAAGAACATCGCCAAAGGGAGATCGAGCCGTACCGGGAGGGTCGGGAGGGCGAACACGGGCGGGGATCCAGCCAAGGCCAGGGTACGGCGCGTTGTAGCCTGCTGGGCGCTGGATCGGCGGGGTCGGCGCCGGGGTTTCCCGGACACCCCACCGCGCGGGGGCCGCAGGGGCCTGCTCGTGGCGGGGTGGTCCGAACGGCGTCCCTCCGCTGCGGGCCAGACCCTGTCGTGATCAAGGCCGTTCGGTGCCTCCACGCGGTGCGTCGGTCGGGCCGGGTGGCGGCGCGACAGCGGCCAGGCACGCGGCGCACAGGCAACGGCTCGGGTCGTCCTCGGGGAGGATGCGGGGAGTCTCCACCGTCATGCACCAGCAGGTCGTGGCCCCCGCGACCATGCCGCACCGGTTGTCGGCGCCGCACCGGGGACAGCGGGTTGGGTCCGAGGCCGTGTCCGTGCTCACCGATCCCCCAGCAGGTCGACGGCGCCCTTGGGGACGGGCACCCGCGCGTCGTCTGTGCGCTGGAGGTGGGCGAGGCCTGCGATCACGCTGGCTTCGTCCCAGGCGTCGCCGACGAGCTGAAGGCCCACGGGGAGCCCGTCCACCATGCCGGCCGGGGCGGTCCCGGCGGGGAGTCCGGAGAGGTTGGCGGGAAACGCCAGCGCGGTCATCGCGGCGGTGGCGGAGGTCCACAGCACGTCTTGGCGGTCCTCGGTTCGGGGGTACCGCGGGGCGGGCGTCGCGGTGGTGGGCATGGCGAGCAGGTCGATCTGGTCGCGGAACACCGCCGCGAGCTCGCGGCGCATCGCGGCCCGGGTGCGGGCGGCGAGCAGCAGGTCCTGAGCCCGGGGACCGCGCATCATCTCCAAGATCAGCAGCAGCTCGTGGCCGAACGCTTCGCGGTGCGCGGCCAGGTCGTCCGACAGGTTGGCCGCCGTCTCGCTCGCGATCGTGAGGGCGCCCACGGCGGGGGCGTGCGCGGTGATGGGAAGCGACACCTCGACGCGCACCGCACCGTCGGCCCACAGCGGCTCCAGTGCGGCCTCGCAGCGGGCTTGTACTGCCGGGCTCGCCTGGGCCCACAGGCGCGGGTCGATCCCGATGCGCGCGCCCCGGACCCCGCGACCGAGCGCACGGGTCCAGGTGTGGGCGACCTGGTGGCCGTCGGGCGCGTGCAGGGTGGCGGGATCCGACGGATCGATCCCGGCGGTGACCGACAAGAACGCCACGAGGTCCGCGACGGTGATCCCCAGAGGACCGAGGTGCGGCATGGTCCCAGGGGCCCAGTCGTCGCCGGTCCGTCCGATCCGGATCCAGGTGGGCTTGAGGCCGTACACCCCGTTGAGGGCGGCCGGGATGCGGATGCTGCCTCCGCCGTCGCTGCCCAGCGCGACCGGTGCCATGCCCAGTGCGACCGCGACCCCGGATCCAGAAGAGGACCCCCCGGCACCATGGTCGGGGTGGTGGGCGTTGCGGGGCATGGTGCGGTGCATGTTGGCGCCGAAGGGGTTCATTCCCCACTCGGTACACGCGGTCGTGCCAGGGACCACGGCGCCTGCGTCCTTCAGCTGCTGGACGACCCATGCGTCGTCCGAGGCGGGCTCGGTGCGGTACGCGGTGCCGCCCAGGGTGGGCAGGCCGTGGACGTGGACCTCGTCCTTGACGGGGACGGGCACGCCGTCGAGGGGTCCGAGGGGCTGGTCCAGGGCGTACCGGGCGGTGGCGGCGTCGGCATCGGCCAGGGCTCGGTCGCGGTCCAGGTGGACGAAGGGGCTGAACGTGGCGTGTCCGAAGGCGCCGGCGTCGACCGCGTCGAGCAAGCGATCGAGGACGGTGCGGGGGGTGGCGCGGCCCGTGCGGAAGGCCTCGGCAAAGTCGGAGACGCTGTGCCGTCCTGACGGGGTGGGCGGGGTGCCGAGCGCCGCGTCCTCCCAAGTATGGGGTGCCCGTCCCTGGACCGGCCGGTTGTCCGCATCCAGGGGCCATCGGGCGGACGGCGGCAAGGCGCTCAGGGCGTCGAGATCGAAGTCCGCCTTGCCGATGGACCACAGTGCGGAGCGCACAGGACCAAGGCCGACGAGCGCCCGGGCGAGCGCAAGTGGAGCACCACGCAGTCGTAGATCGGCCATCGAGCCTCCCGTGCGCGGGAGCGTACTGTCCGACGCCCGGTGGCGCGAGGTCGGGTCAGGGCTGGCGCTCGCGGAGCAGCAGGGCGATCAGCGTGGGGGCGCCGAGGGCCGCGGTGAGCACGCCGACGGGCAGCTCGTGGGCTGGGGTGACGGCGCGGGCGAGGGCGTCGGCGAGTGGCAGGAACCCTGCGCCGGCGATGGCGGACGCGGGGAGCAGCACGCGTGGGCCGCCGCGGACGACCAGACGGACCAGGTGGGGGACGATCAGCCCGACGAACCCGATCGGACCGGTCACGGCGACGCACGCGCCGACCGCGAGGGATCCGGCCGTGAGCACCTGGGTACGGGTGCGGGGGACGTCGACGCCCTGGGTCTGGGCGCGGTCGGTGCCGACGGCCATCGCCTGGAGCGCGGGGCGGTGCCGCAGCATCACCGCGCCCCCGAGGAGCACGAACGGCAGCAGGCGAAGGGGCTCCCCGAACCCGACCGTGGCGACGGTCCCCAGGGACCACCGGACGCTGGCGACGGTCGCGGCGGCGTCGGCCTGCAGCTGCAGTCCGGTGGTGGCGGCCCCGGCGGCGAGGCTGACGGCGATCCCGGCCAACAGGAGATCCTCGGTGCGCAGGCGCCGAGAGGCGGCGAGGCCTGCGACCGCGAACGACACGGTGGCGGCGCC
>JAUHWK010000329.1 GCA_030424555.1 bacterium
TGGGTGTGGCGTGGTTCGACCAGGACCGAGACGGACGACGGGACGCTTACCTCTCCGACTTCGGCGCCGATCAGCTCCAGCTCAACGCGGACTGCGAGCGGTTCTTCGACGGGGCGCATGTGGGCACGGGCATCGGCGAGGCCACCTACGGCACGGTGACCTGGGGGGTGGTGGCCGAGGACCTGGACGACAACGGCGACGAGGAGGTGTTCCTCACCCAGAACGTCGAGTCGAGCGGGCCCCTCAACGGCAACCTGTGCGCGCTGTACCCGGCAGGCCTTCCCCGGCCTCCGGACTTCGTGTTGCAGCGGGACGGAGCCGGGGTGTTCCGCCGCCACGACCTGGTGTCGCTGTCCCTGCCCAACGCCTATGCGTGGATGCCGGCGTACGCGGGGGCTGCGGACCTCGACGGCGATGGACGGATCGACCTGATCGGCGCGGACGAGGTGCGGGGCATCGTCCTGTACTGGAACGAGCTGGCGCGGGCGGGGCGCTGGGTCGGGATCGAGCCGGTCGACGCGGCGGGCCTGCCCGTGCAGCCCGTGCGGGTGGTGGTCGACGAGGGCGATGGCCACGAGCGGATCAAGGAGGCCTGGCCGAGCACGGGGACCAGCATCCAACCCGGGCCGGTGCTCCGGTTCGGGCTTGGGCCGCGGGAGACGCCGGTCGACGTCCGGGTCCGCTGGCCAGACGGCACCTGGACCGACCACCCGGGCGTCGCGTTGGATTCCGTGACCACGGTGGTGCGGCCCACGCCCTGACCCCTGCGTTACGCCCGGCGGACGTCCCCTCCGGGACGGAGGAGGCTCGATGGCGGCGTTCGACGGCAAGGTGGTCTGGATCACCGGCGCGAGCAGCGGGCTCGGGGCCCACTGTGCGGCGCGCTTTGCGTCGTTGGGCGCCCACGTCGTGTGCAGCGCGCGTCGGGAGGAAGCGCTGTCCGAGGTCGTGGACGGGATCCGGGCGGCGGGCGGATCGGCAGAGGTCGCTGTGCTGGACGTGACGGACGCCGAGGCCTGCGAGGCGGTTGCGGCCGGGCTGGTGCAGTCCCACGGCCGGATCGACGTGGTGCTCGCCAATGCCGGGTTCGGGATCTCCGGCCCCGTGGCCCGCACCTCGGACGAGGACGCCCGGCGGCAGTTCGACGTCAACGTGTTCGGGGTGCTCAACGTGGTGCGGGCGGCGACCCCCGCGCTGATCGAGGCCAAGGGCCGGCTCGCGATCGTCGGCAGCGTGGCGGCCTTTGCCGTGCCCCCCAAGACCGGCCTGTACGCGGCGAGCAAGGCGGCGGTCCACGCGCTGGGTCAGGCGATGGAGCTGGAGCTGGCGCGCAAGGGTGTGAGCGTCACCACGATCCACCCTGGGTTCGTCGAGAGCGAGATCGCGCGGGTGGACAACGACGGTGTCCACCACCCGGATCGGGACGACCCCCGGCCGTCCGCGCTGATGTGGAAGACCGAGGACGCGGCCCGCGTGATGGTTCAGGCGATCGCGCGCCGCAAGGGCACGTTCGTGTTCACCGGCCACGGTCGGTTCGCGGTGTGGCTCAGCCGGTTCGCCCCGGGCGTGCTCAAGGCGATCCTGCGTCGGAGCTGACCGGCGTCAGCCCAGGGTGCGCGCCACCGCTCCAAACGCGGCGACCTTGGTGGGATCGAGCCGGCCGTCGGTGCGCAGTCCGGAGCAGACGTCCATCCCGAACGGGTGGACCTGGTCCCAGGCCTCGGCGAGGTTGTGGGGACCCAGCCCGCCGGCGAGCCACACGGGGACCGGCACGGACGCGACGATCTCGGCGGAGATCGACCAGTCGTGGGTGCGCCCGGTGCCCCCGAACACGCCGTCGGCGGGCGAGCCGCTGTCGAGGAGCAGGGCGTCCGCCCACCGGGCTTGATCGCGCGCCTGGAACACCGCCTCAGGACCTTGGACGTGGATCACGCTGAGGACGCGGACCGTGGGGACGGCGCGTCGGAGCGCGCGGTGGGCCTCCTCGGTGAGCGGATCGATCAGCTGCAGGACCGAGGCGTGCGTGCGCTGGGCGCGCTGGGCGATCTCGTCGGGATCGGTGCCCCGCACCAGCAGCGTGGCGCCCACGCCAGGAGGCACGGTGTGGGCCAGCTGGGCGATGCGGCCATCGTCGTCGATCACCTCAGGGCCAGAGCAGCCACGTCCCACGAACCCGACGAGGTGGGCCCCCGCGCGGATCGCGACGTGCAGCTCGTCCTCGTCCTGGATGCAGCAGATCTTGGTGCGGACGGGCAATGGACCTCCGGGTTCCCCGGGGGATGCTACCGCGGCGCGTCGCCGACGCGAACCGGAGGTGCCCACTTGCCACACGCGGCCTCGACCACCTCGGCGAGGGCGAGGGTCAGCGCGTCCCGCCGCCAGGCCGCGGCGATCTGCACGCCGGTCGGCAGGCCCTTGGCGTCGAACCCGGTGGGAACGGCGGTGGCCGGGAGCTCCAGCGGGTTGAGGACGGCGCAGTAGATGAACCCCGGCACGGCCGCGAAGGCGTCGGCGCCGTGGCGGGGGGCGGTGCGGTGGAACGGGGGCAGCAGCATCGCGCCGTTCGGGCCGAGGTGGTCTTCGATCGCCTTGCGCACGCCGTCGACGCGCGAGGCCATCTCCTTGCCGTGGTCGGGGAACGCCGCCATGACCTTCTCGGCGGTGGCCAGGGCCAGCGCCGGGCCGATGTGGCGCGGGCGTCCCAGCATCCACTCCTTCCACCGGGGGAGGAGCTGGAGGGGCTCGCCGAAGTCCACCAGCTGCTCGGAGAACGCGTGCGCGCCGGCGTTGGACAACGCGCTCGCCCACAGCTCGTAGGCGCGCTCCAGGCCCGGCGGCTGCCAGTGCTGGACCCGCACGCCGGCCGCGGTCAGCGCCACCTCGGCCCGATCGAGCGCCACGCGCACCCCGCGGGAGGGCTTGGCGAACCCGACGGTGTCGACCCGGTACACGGTGACGTCCTCGAGGGCGACGCCGGGGTCGTCCTCCCAGGGGAGGTCGTCCACGCTGAGATCCTTGCCGTCGGGGCCGGCGAGGATGGGCATCACCGCGCGCAGGTCGCCCACGGTGCGTGCGAGCGGTCCGACGACCTTGTACCGAGCGACCTTGCCGTGGACGCCCGGCCAGGCGCCGGTCTCGGGGACCACGCCGCCGCTGGGCTTGTGGCCCGCGACCCCACAGAAGAAGGCCGGGTTGCGGATCGATCCGCCGATGTCCCCCCCGATGCCGACCGGGCTGCCGCCAGCCCCGATGATGGCGCTCTCCCCGCCGCTGCTCCCGCCGGGGATGCGGGTGGTGTCCCATGGGTTGGCGGTGCGGCCGTAGACGGGGTTGGTCGTCTCGTACCAGGTGAGGCCCTCGGGGACGTTGGTCGTGCCCAACAGGATGAAGCCGGCCTCGGCCATCCGGGCCATTGGGGCGCTGTCCTCTGGGGCGATGGCGTGGCGGCGTGCGAGCAGACCGCCGGTCTGGGGCAGGCCCTTGGCGGCGTAGTGCTCCTTGAGGGTGAACGGCACCCCGAGGAATGGGGGGATCGGGCCCCGGTCCTTGGCGGCCAGGCGACGGTCCGCGTCTGCGGCCTCCCGCCGAGCCCGGTCGAACGTGGTCTGGGCCATCGCGTGGATGTAGGGATCGACCTGGACGATCCGGGCGATGTGGGCCTCGACCACCTCGGTGCTGGACACCTCGCCGCCGTGGATCGCGTCCCGTAGCGCCACCATCGACATCGACCACAGCGGGTTCATCCGGCCTCCGCGTTCCCCCAGCCGGTCGTAGCCGATCTCGGTGCATCGCGGCACCCGGTGCCACAATCTTGCACTGACGATCGGCTAGGACGCGCGCATGTCCTACCACACCCTCACCACGCCGTTCCGCTGGCAAGCCGAGCCGATCAAGGGCTCCCGCTTCCTCGTCGTGCTGCACCCGGTACACGACGGGGAGGACGCGCGGTCGGTCGTGGACGCGCTGCGCACGGAGTTTCGGGACGCCTCTCACCACGTCTGGGCGTGGCGCCTCGCCGACGGGACCACCCGCTGCGATGACGACGGAGAGCCCGGAGGCTCGGCAGGCCGGCCCGTCCTCGCCCAGCTCGAAGGGCACGACACGGCCGATGTCGTCGCGGTCGTGATGCGGTGGTTCGGTGGGACCAAGCTGGGGGTTGGCGGCTTGATGCGGGCGTATGGGGGCTCGGCGGGCAAGGCGCTGGACGCGGCCCCGCGGGTGGTCGTCGCGCCGCAGGCAGAGCTCGCGCTGACCTTCGACTACGGGGTCACCAATGCGGTCGATGCGGTGCTGGCCGCGCACGATCATCGGGTGGTGGACACGCGGTACGACGTCCTGGTCCACCGGGTGATCCAGGTGCCGGTCGCCGAGGCCGACCGCCTGGCCACCGCCCTCACCGATCGCAGTGGGGGCCAGGTGCGGGTGGTGGTCGACCGGTCAGGGCGCCACGATCGTGATCTCGGCTGAGAGGGCGACCTCGCCGTCGCCGAAGGTGTCGAAGGCAATGCACTTGGCGTACACGACGCTGCCGACGCGGCAGCTGAGGGCGTCGTTGATGTTGCCAATGGGGAAGTTGGCGTCGTCGCACGAAGGACGGGTGGCGCCCCAGGGTGGTGCGGTCGATCCGAGGGCGTTGGCCTCGTTGCCCCTGGGATCGCGTCGATGGTTGAGCGTCCCATGCTCGTAGACCCACCACTCGTAGCGGACGTCGACCGCGACGCCGTCGGTGGGGTCTGGGTCGGTGAGGCCCGTGCTCGTGACCGTCATGGTGTCGGC
>JAUHWK010000330.1 GCA_030424555.1 bacterium
GATCGGGTCCTGGTCGGCGTCGAACGCGTCGAGCGGGGTGGCCGTGATCGAGCCGTCGATCGCAGGCTCCGACGGCGACAGGCCGATCGAGCCCACCACCGGCGGCGTGTTGCGCACGGTGAGGCCAGAGCTGGGCGTGCCCAAGCCCGTGAGCGTGCCGTCGAACGGCACCGCCTCACACGTCACGACCTGGCCCTTCGAGAAGTCGTCGCCAGTGAGGGTCTCCGAGACCGCCCCGGAGATCGGCACCCCGCCCCGGTACCAGACCCACTGCCACCCGGCCGCGTCGCCATCGACGTCCGCAAACCCCGACCCCGTGCAGGTGAGGGTGCTCGCCTCGGTGACGTCGCCCGCCGGATCCACGGTGATCGAGGACCCGTCCGACTGCGGCGGGGTGTTGCCGATGGTGAGCGACGGGCTCTGGAACGCCGTTCCGGTGTCGATGCCGTCGTCGGGCGTGACGACCACCCACACCGAGTCGCCCTTGGAAAACGCAGACGATGCCAGGGTGGGGGCCCCCGAGGCCGCGTGGATCGCGTCGGTCTCGACAAGCTGGCCGCCGGATCCGGAGTCCACGTACCACTCGACCGTCAGCGCGAGCACCGCCCCCCCGCCGTCGGCGTCCGACGCGGAGATCGTGGCGGTGAGCGTGGTGGACGTGAGCGGCTGCCCTGGGGACAGGGTCACCGAGTTGACCACCGGGACCGCGTTCTCGATGTCGAACTCGAGCTCCATCGGCTCGCCGTCGTCGTCGCCGTCGTTGGGGGTGCCCACGATCTTCCAGCGATCGCCCGCCTGCGTGTACGACGAGGACAGGAACTCACCGGGCTGCGTTCGCGTGCCTCCCTCCAGCTGCTGCCAGGTCCAGGACACGTCCCAAGCGTCGGAGTCTTCTGGATCCGGATCGGTGATCGTCGCGGACGCGTAGACGTCCTCGGCGGACGACGGCGCGGCAGGATCCAGCGTGATCGCGGTGATGGACGGGGGGCTGTTGCCGATCGTGACGCTGGCCGTGGCCGGGGACGACGAGACGCCACCGATGTCGGCCCGAACCTCTGCGGTCCAGCGCTGGCCCTTGCGGGTGCGCGCCGCGGGGAGCGTGGGCGCGGCGACGTCGTCGATCAGGGTGCCATCACGCCGCCACGCGTAGCGGTACGACGCGGCGGGATCGGGGTCGGTGACGGAGACGACGAGATCGTCGGAGGTGACCGGCGAAGGGTTGGCGAACGCGATGGTGGGGGTGTCGATCTGGACGCCACGCCCGGTGTCGGAGTCGGACGCGGTGTCGCCATCCTTGTCGGCATCGGTGCCGTCGGTGCAGCCCACGAGGGCGACCGCGGTGACCACCGCGAGGACCGGGCCCCGCACGATCCGCGTGGGTCCCCAGGGCGCCAAGCGGCCGAGCCCTCCGGAACGTGGGTCCGAAGGTTGGTCCGACCGTGGGTCGGAAGGATGGTTGGAGCGCATGCGTCGCCTCAGGACAATCGCGGTCATTCTACCCGATACGCACCGCGATCGCGCCGCACAGCGCGCTTGCCCCGGTCACACCTGCAGCACGCCCTGGCCGACCATCCATGCGGCATGGACCACGACCGACCAGGCCACCCCCGCAAGCACCTCCCGATCCCGTCGTCGAACGCCGATCGCCGCGACGATGGTGTGCATCAACGCCGCACCGACCAGCCACGCCCAGGTCAGCTCCAGCCCCACACCGTACCCGACCAAGGTGGCCCGCACGGGGTTGCCGCTCGCGGTCATCGCATCGGACGCCGCGGTCTCGGCGGCCCATCCCCCCAGCGCCCACGCCACGACGCTGGTCAAGCACAGCACCGCGAGCACACGGTATCGCCAGGCCACGGTGAACCGCACACGCCCTCCTCCCGGCCGCCTATCGCGCAGACACCCCACGGTCCGCGGACCCACCGGCCGGATAGGTCCTCGGTCCGTCTGGAGCGCGCATGACCTCGGCTGCCCCCGTCCACTACCACCTCACCCCCGTCGATCCCGCCGCCCACCGCGCCGCGGTCCGCATGGAGGTCTCCACGCCCGATCCCGCAGGCCAGATCCTCCGCTGTCCCGCCTGGATCCCCGGCAGCTACACCATCCGGGAGTTCGCCCGGCACCTGATCGACGTCCGCGCCTTCGGCCCCGACGGCGACGTGCCCCTCACCCGGATCGACAAGGACACCTGGCAGGCCGCCCCCTGCGCCGGACCCCTCACCGTCACCTACACGGTGTACGCGTGGGAGCTCACCGTGCGCACCAGCCACCTCGACCGCCAGCACGGCTTCTTCAACGGCACCAACGTGTTCCTCGCCGCCGAGGGCCTCACCCACCGCCCCCACGACGTCACGCTGCACCAGGGCGAGGACCCCGCGGTGGCGGACTGGCGCGTGGCCACCACCCTGCCCCGCACCCACGGCGACGCCTGGGGGTTTGGATCCTTCCGCGCCGCCGACCACGACGAGCTGTTGGACCACCCGATCGAGATGGGGACCTTCGAGCTCGTGTCGTTCGACGTGGCCAGCGTGCCCCACCACCTCGCGATCACGGGGGTCCACCACGGCGACACAGCCCGGCTCGTCCGCGACGTCCAGGCCGCTTGCGCCCAGCACGTCGCGCTGTTCGGCGGCACCCCGCCCGTCTCCGAGTACCTGTTCCAGCTCACGGTGGTCGGCGACGGGTACGGCGGCCTGGAGCACCGCGCGTCCACCGCCCTGATCGCCCGCCGCGACGACCTGCCCTACCCCGGCATGACCACACCCTCCGACGGCTACCTCAACCTGCTCGGGCTGTTCAGCCACGAGTACTTCCACACCTGGAACGTCAAGCGGATCAAGCCCGCGGCCTTCGTCCCCTACGACCTGTCCAAGCCGGTCCACACCACGCTGATGTGGGCGTTTGAAGGGATCACCTCGTACTACGACGACCTCGGACTGCTGCGCAGCGGCACGATCGATCGCGCCACCTGGCTGACCCTGGTGGGGCGGACGATCACCCGGGTACGCCGGGCACCGGGTCTGGCGATCCAGAGCCTCGCCGACAGCTCGTTCGACGCGTGGACCAAGCTGTACAAGCCCGATGAGAACACCGCGAACGTCCAGATCTCCTACTACAGCAAGGGATCGCTGCTCGCGCTCGCGCTCGATCTCCAGCTGCGACGGGCGGGGGTGCCCACCGGGCTCGACGCCGTGATGCAGGCCCTGTGGGCCCAGGTCGGAGACGGCCGCGGGGTCGCCGAGGACGGTGTGGAGGCCCTGGTCGCCGAGCTCGCCGGACCGGCGGTGGCCCAGTGGCTGCACGACGCCGTGTGGACGCCAGGCGAGGTCCCGCTCGCCGACGTGCTGTCAGACGTCGGGGTCACCCTGCACGCCCGGGTGGCCAGTGGCCCCTCGGATCGGGGGGGCACCGCCGGGACTGCCGGAGAGGAAGGGCTCGGCACCAGCCTCGGCGCCACCTGGAAGGGGGCCTCGGGCGGGGTGTCGCTGCGCACCGTGGCGCCCGACGGGGCGGCCCACCGAGCCGGGCTGTCGGCCGGCGATCTGTTGGTCGCGGTGGACCGGCTGCGCGTGGATCCCAAGGGCCTCGAGCGCCGCCTGGCCCGTGCCCGCCCCGGATCGCGCTGGACCGTTCACGCCTTCCGCCGCGACGAGCTGTTCGAGACCCTGGTCGAGCCGGATCCCGCGCCGCAGGACACCTGGTACCTGACCGTCGACGACGACGCGTCCGCCGAGCAGATCGCCGCCCGGGACGCCTGGCTGGGGACGCCCCCCACGGCCTGAGAGGTCGTCCACGCCGCGCCGCGTCCCCCAAAGGCAAAGACCCCCGACGCCACAGGGACGTCGGGGGTCAGGGGTGTCACGAGCTCGGGAAGCATCGACAGGTCGACGGGAGGATGGGGACAGGCAGAACCTGCCGCGTACCAGGGACGTGAGACGCTCGGTCGGGGGTGCTCACCTTTCGGACAACCACCTCCTCGCCATGCCGTCGGACCGCTCGTTGGCCTTCGCGATCCACCCTCGGGGGTGCGCTGCGTACCGCACCCTGCGTGGGCCTCGACGTGTCGCGCGTGCGCAGCCAAGGCCGCGTCGCCCGCCGTCGTCTCGACACGTGCACCCGCACGCATCCCATCCTTCCCGGTAGGAGCATCGCTTCTCGCTCCCTGCCGGGCGGCTTGTCGCCCCTCCATCGGCCTCTCCATCCTCGGTCCACTCCCCGCCGACGAATCGGCGTTTGGGTCGGGACTGCCAGTCCCGACATCGTGTTCCGTCCTCGCGGTTCCTCCCCGCCTCGACGGCTTGCTCCCGATGATGGCCGTCCGGCATGTTGCAGCCGGCAACCGATCGTGGGGTTCGTCGCACCCGTGGCATCCCGGACGCCGCGCCTGCGACGACCTCCGACACCCGTGGTGTGACGCCATGCCCTCCAGAGCGTTCCCCCTCCGACACAGCGCGCACCGCCAAGCGGCCGCTGCCTCCTCGTCGTTCTCCCGCGGGCTTGCGCGGGCGCGACCTCGAGGCCTTGTTCCGTGCGGAGGTCCGTGGCGCCGCAGCCGGTGTCCCGGACGACGACGCTCGTGGCTCTCCTGGGCTTCCCCTCCCTGACACCTGTCTCTCATCCCACCAGACCGAAGCCTGCGCGACGTGGCGAGGACCACCGCAAGGGCCGTCGACCGGCTCGACCCACGAGGTCGACGAGCTCGCCGCGGGCGCGGTGGCCGCCGGGGCATCGGGGTCGGTCCGCAGCGACGTTCCCGGGCTCGGGTCGGGCGACTCC
>JAUHWK010000331.1 GCA_030424555.1 bacterium
CTGCGCCTGGATGCCGTGACAGTACGGCGCAAGCCCGGTGAGCACGGAGGCCGTGGACGGGACGGTGCACGCCGACGCCGCGTGCAGCTGGGCGAACCGGACCCCGTCCCGCGCGAGCGCGTCGATGCGGGGGCTGGTCTGGCGCGGGTAGCCGTACGCTCCGAGGTGATCCGCACGCAGGGTGTCGACCACCACCAGCACGACCGTGCCCGGCGCCTCACCCGGGCGCTCCACCGGCGGATCGGAGGGGCGATGGTGGGCCGGGTCCTCGGGCGGATGGTGGGGAGGCAGCGGCGGTGGCGGCAGCTGGATGGCGATCCCCGCCGCCAACACCCCCATCCACCACGCCGCGTGCGGGCCGCCCTCGGGCATCGCAAGGCGCCACGACCCCGCGACCCCCAGCCCCAGTCCGGCCACCGCCGCCATCGCCAAGCCCAACGCCGTGGGCACGTCGGCCTGGCCCTCCCGCAGTCCGAACGCCACGGCACAGGCCAGGGCCCACGCCAAGGGCACCCCCAGCGACGCGGCCCGCCATGCCCTAGCACCGTCCCAGGTTCCGACGAGCCGGCCCCACACCAAGCAGCCCAGGGCCGCTGGCGGTGCGAGCGCCGCCGCGATGGCGACGGACGTTCCCCACATCGCCAGGAGCGTCCACCCGATGCCGGACGCGGTGAGCTCGGCCGGCACACGCACGCCGATCACCGCCGCCAGGATCAGGGCCATGCCCGTCCCCCCCAGCACCGATGCGCGACCCCACCCACGGAGGTGGTTGCTCCACGCCATCCTGTCGCCTCCCGGTCCACGAACCGTCAAGGCCGGTGGGTACCGTGCTCAGGGTGGGGAGGCCATCGCCCCGGAAGCACGGCGGCGTGCCTCGCGCACGAGGTCGACGAGGTTGTCGGGCAGGCTGCGGCGCAACGCGATGCGCTGGATCCACCGGGGAAGGCTCCCCCCGAGGTCCGTACACACCCGGTAGGTCGTGCGCCGCACCGCGCCCTCGTCGACGAACACCCACTCCCCCCAGTTCACCGGCATCTCGACCACGCCCGGGAAGCGCGTGGCCACCTCGGCCCGCACCGTCGCGTACGCCGCAGGGTCCTCCACCCGCTGCCAGCGCAGGCGACGGGTGTTCGCTTCGGCGTGCTCCGTCCAGGCGGTGAGGAGCCACCAGCGGTCAGCGAGCAGGGTCCAGTCGGGGACGTCCATCACCTGGTAGAAGTCCATTCGGTTGTCGGACAGGTGGAGCATCCGGGTCTCGACGATCTCCGTGGAGCGCCACCCGTCGTCGCCCGAGGTGTCCGCGACCACGTCGTCGAGCCACCGCATCGGCACCTCGGTGACGAGCACACCCTGCACGCAGTCCTGGTCCTCGATGCGCTGGGTGGCGATCGAGACGGGCCCGACCTCGGTCTCGCGGACCGTCAGCGGCTCCCACCGCGACGGGTCGTCGAACAGCGGCCAGGGACGCGCCCACGCCGAAGCCAGGACCCCCAGGATCATCAGCCCCACGGCACGCCCCGCCTCACCCGCCGCACGGCGTGATCAGTCCAGCGCCGCGGCGACGTCGGCCCGACACGCGCTGTCGAACAGCACCTCGTCGCCGGTCACCACCACTTGCTGAACGAACTCCGCGAGGTCCCCGGCCCCTTCGTTGGCCCAGTACATCACGCAGCGGTCGTCATCGCAGTGGGACCTGCACCATCTCGACCCCGTTGTTGACCAGGCCGAGGGCGTGACCGACCTCGTGCAGGATGGTGGCCTGCTCGCCGAACCGTCGGACCGGGTCCAGCACGCTCGTGCCCTCGATCACCGGCTTGAACATCCCGATCACGCCGGTCCGCCCGAGGCTCACCCCCAGCACGCCCGGCTGTGACGCCCCGTCCTCCTCCCACGTGCCGTCCAGCCAGATCGCCCGGTACACGATCACGCCATCCTCCGGCACGATCGGAAGGTGGGTGTCGGCCAGGGCCAGGATGCGATCGCTCGTGTACGTCTCCCCCTCCAGCGACCCCATCGCCGTCATCTGATCCAGCGCGTGGGGGTGGGTGACCGTCACCGCGGTCCCTTCGACCAACGCCGCCAGGTTGTTGCCGTACATCGACCAGGTGTCTCGACCCGAAAGCCCCGCAGCCCCGACGTACGGCGCCGCATCGGCCTCGTACGCGACCTGAAGCTGGATCTCTCGGGTGTCGGCGGCCACCGAGCCTCCGCCGTCGCCACTCGAACCGGCACCTGCACAGGCGCCCAACAGCCCCAAGACCCCCCGCGCGATCGTCCGCATCATCCCTCCTCGCTCCGGTACTGTACCCGGGGCGAGGACGATCCGGGCAGGCGTCACCGTCGCAGGTTGCCCAGGCTGGCACCCACGTGCAGCAGCGTCTCGACGCACGGTCCCACCCCGCCCGCAGCGCCCCCAGGTCCCGCGACGAACACCGCCGCCGGGCCCGCGCGCGTCGTGAACCCGACCTGCACACCGGGCGCGACGTCGCCCTCGACACCGAACATGAGCGGGAAGGCCATGTTGAACCCCACCGCCGGCGATCCGGGCACGAAGCGCAGCTGGGGCAACACATCGAACCCGAAGTCGACGTCCACGACATCGGCCACGTTCACGCTGGCCCGCACGCCGGGATCGAGCAGGTCGAGCCCGAGCGCCACGCCGCCGGTGAACGCCACGTCCCCGCCGACGTTCATCCGCAGGGCCACATCCCATGCCCCACGGTGGAGCAGCCCGACGCGCATCCCCAGATCGAACCCGGTCCCCAGAGAAGGCGCCGAGGCCCCGAACGCACGGCCGTAGTCGAGGACCACCTGCGGCGCGAGCTCGACATCGCCGGCCCGCGCGCGCACCCCGACCGCGAGCCCGTGGGGAAACCCGGTCGACAGCGTCAGGGTGGTGGCGTCCGTGAGCCGTCCCCCGAACAGGTTCTGGCCTTCGCTGTTCAGGGCTGCTTCGGCGTCCGCCTCCAGATCGCCCGACGCCACGTCCCCCTCCTCGACCCGCACGGGCTCCACGTCCACCGGGTCTGCCGGTGCGGGATCCTCGCCCTCCTGCGCCCCCGCCAGCGCCACGCCACCCATCCACCACGCACCCATCATCGACACGACCATCAACACCTCCACCCGTGAGTATGGAGGATGGTCTGTCGCCAAGTGGGAGGCCTGGTCACGATCCGTCCCCCGCCGCGGTACGCTCACAGCCTCCCGTGGCCTCGATGGAGGTGGCCGTGCCCCTTCGAACCTGGATCCCCGCGATCGTCCTGCTCGGCGCGTGCCCCCCCTCCAACGACGGGCGCGACGCCGCCGAGGCCCTCGCCTGGGTCCGCGGCGGCGCGTTCGCCTGCCCAGACCCCCAGACGATCCCCGCGTGTCCTTGATCCACGCGCCCCTTGGAGCCCCCATGCCCGAGCACCGCATCTTCTCGATGGCCTTCGCCAAGGTGTACCCGGCCTACGTCGCCAAGGCGGAGCGCAAGGGCCGCACCCAGGCCGAGGTCGATCAGGTGATCACCTGGCTCACCGGCTACGACGATGCGTCCCTCGCCAACCAAATCGCCGCCGAGGTCAGCATGCGCACCTTCTTCGACGATGCGCCCGCCCTGCACCCGCACACCGCGCTCATCAAGGGCGTCGTCTGCGGCGTCCGCGTGGAGGACGTCGAGGATCCGTTGATGCAGAAGATCCGGTGGTTGGACAAGCTCGTCGACGAGCTCGCGCGCGGCAAGGCGATGGAGAAGATCCTGCGCTGAGTGGAATCCCGGATACCCACAGACCGTCCTCCCCGGCCTTGGAGCGCCCATGTCCCGTCCCGTCCTCCGCGCTGCCCTCCTCCTCACCGCCATCGGGTGCGGTCAGGCCCCATCCAAGGACGACGACACCGACGCCTCCACGTCGGACACGAGCGACACCGCGGACACCGCGGACACCGCACAGGACACCGCGGACACCGCACAGGACACCGCGGACTCCGCACAGGACACCGCGGACTCTGCCCAGGATTCCGACGACACGGACCCGACGGACTCCGACGACACGGACCCGGCGGACTCCGACGACACGGACGACTCCGACATCCTCGCCCTGCCCATCTCCAACGACTTCGAGGAGGACACCGACGACGTGTACCAGGGGCTGAGCGCGGGCAACTGGGGCTCGATCGGCGACCTGCTGCCCAACGCCGGCGCCGAGGCGTTCTACTCCGCCAACGGCAACAGCACGGGCGCCTTCGCCAACCTCCGGCTCACCAAGACGCTCGGCGGCACGATCGCGAACCGAACCTACGACGTGTCGTTCCGGATCGGCGGGTACAGCCTGCCCAACGCCCTGGTGTACGCAGACTTCTCCCTGCTTCGGATCGGGGGCCAGACGGGCACGATGGTGTGGACCGCCACCCCCGACGCCTCCCCCACGGGGTGGGTCACCTGGGAGGGGCACTACACCCCCGATCCCGCCGACCTCGGCCAGCCCTTCTTGTTCGACGCCCAGTTCACCCTGGACGCCCAGCACAGCGTGGTGCTCGACGGACCGGTCACGGCCGTGCCTCGGTAGGTCTCAGGCAGGTCCTGGGTAGGGCGCCTCTAGGACCGGAGCGCCCTCGGTGCCCACGGTCAGGAACCGCGTGTCGGCAAACGGGTCCGCGCCCCGCTCAGCAGTCGCCGCCATCGTACGACCACGCGGCGCAGTCCCAGTAGCCCCAGTAGCTGCCCGGAACGTCGTCACACAGGCCGTCGCCGACGTTCCAGGTCGCGTTGCAGTTGCCCTCGCAGTCCAGA
>JAUHWK010000332.1 GCA_030424555.1 bacterium
GCGAGCCGTACCGCCTGGACCACCCCCAACGATGCGATGCTGCGGTCCGCCACGCCGGCCTCCCGCCGGTCCCTATCGCCGGACGGCCCGACCGCCGCAGGCGGGGTACGTCGCCCGCCGCAGCCCCGGAGACGCCATGCCTCGCCTCGGAACGCCCGCCACGTCCACCGCCACCCGCCTCCTGCTCCTTGGGAGCGGCGAGCTCGGCAAGGAGGTCGCGATCGAGGCCCAGCGGCTGGGGATCGAGGTGATCGCGTGCGACAAGTACGCCAGCGCGCCCGCGATGCAGGTCGCCCATCGATCCCACGTGTTCCCGATGACCGACGGGGAGGCGCTGCGGCGGGTGGTCGAGGCCGAGAAGCCCGACCTGGTCGTGCCCGAGGTCGAGGCCATCGCGACCGACATGCTCCGGGTGCTGGAGGACGGCGGCGTGCGCGTGATCCCCACGGCCCGCGCCACCCAGCTCACGATGGACCGGGAGGGCATCCGCCGCCTGGCGGCCGAAGATCTGGGTCTGCTCACCTCCCCGTACCGCTTCGCGGGTTCGGAAGCGGAGTACGAGGCGGCCGTGGCCGAAGTCGGACTGCCGTGCGTGGTCAAGCCCGTGATGAGCAGCTCGGGCAAGGGCCAGAGCACGTTGCGCACGGCCGACGACGTCGCCCAGGGCTGGCAGAT
This sequence comes from bacterium, assembly GCA_030424555.1. Classification (GTDB taxonomy): domain Bacteria; phylum Myxococcota_A; class UBA796; order UBA796; genus JAUHWK01. The sequence continues at coordinate 676 of JAUHWK010000332.1, forward strand.
CGCCCAGGAGGGCGGCCGCGGAGGCACCGGCCGGGTGATCGTCGAGGGCTTCGTCGACTTCGACTACGAGATCACCCTGCTCACGGTCCGGCATGTGGGCGGCACCACGTTCTGTGCCCCGGTCGGCCACCGCCAGGAGGGCGGGGACTACCAGGAGAGCTGGCAGCCCCAGCCGATGTCGCCCGCCGCGCTGGAGGCGGCGCAGGACATGGCGGGCAAGGTCACCGAGGCGCTCGGCGGGCATGGGCTGTTCGGGGTGGAGTTCTTCGTTCGCGGCGACACCGTGTGGTTCAGCGAGGTCAGTCCCCGTCCGCACGACACCGGCATGGTCACGATGATCTCGCAGGACCTCAGTGAGTTCGCGCTGCACGTGCGCGCGATCCTCGGCCTGCCGATCCCCGCGGTGCGACAGCTCGGTCCGTCGGCGTCTGCGGTGATCTTGGGGCACGGCGACAGCACCGCGCCTGCGTTCGAGGTGGGGGCCGAGGCGCTGTCACAGCCCGACACCCAGCTGCGGTTGTTCGGCAAGCCCGAGGTGCATGGCGAGCGTCGGCTCGGCGTGGCCCTCGCCCGTGCGGGCACGATCGACGACGCGCGGGCCAAGGCCTCGCGGGCAGCGGCGGCGGTCACCGTGGACCTGGACGCGTGACCACCCTGAGGGCCCGGGTCCTCGACGCCACGGCGCCCGCCGCGGTGCGGTGGCTGGAGGATGCGCGGGTCACCTGGGTGGACGGCCAGATCACCGAGGTCGCGGCCTGGACGGAGGGTCCGTGCGACGCGGACGTCCGGCACGGGGTGCTCACCGCGGGGTGTGTGGACGGGCACGTCCACGCCGCCCAGGCGCGGGTGGTCGGTCGGGCGAGCGGCCCGCTGTTGGCGTGGCTGGAGACGACGGTGTTCCCGGAGGAAGCGCGGTTCTCCGGCGCTGCGTACGCACGGGCGGTGGCGGACGGGTTCTGGCGGGACGTGCTGCGCGCAGGGACGACGACGGCCCTGGCCTACGGCTCGGTGCACGCGGAGGCCTCCGAGCAGATCCTGGCGTCGGCTGCAACGGCCGGGGTGCGCGCGATCGTCGGGCCGGTGTGGATGGACGAGGCCTGCCCCGACGCGTTGGTGGTGCCCGCGGCGGTCCAGGCCGAGGCGGTGGCGGCGCTCGCGGAGCGCTGGTCCGGGCATCCTCGCCTGGACGTGGTCGTCGTCCCACGGTTTGCGGTGAGCTGCTCGCCTGAGATGTTGCGGATCGCGGCGGAGACGGCGTCCGGGCTTGGGCTTCGGCTGACGACCCACCTGGCGGAGACGGTCGCCGAGGGCGAGGCGGTGCGGCAGCGCCACGGGGGTCGGTACCTCGACGTGTACGCCGACGCGGGCCTGCTCCAGCCCGGGGCCGTGTTCGCCCACGGCATCCACCTCGACGAGGAGGACCTCGCGCGGCTGGCCGAGGCCGGGTGCGTGATCGCCCACTGTCCCGACAGCAACGCCTTCCTCGGGTCGGGTACGATGCCCACTGGGCGCGTGATGGACGCTGGGGTGCCGATCGTCCTCGGGACCGATGTCGCCGCCGGACGGTCGCTCCGGGTGCCCGTCACCGCGTCCTACGCCTTCGACAACGCGCTGCGTGCAGGACGCCGCGTGCCGCCGGAGACCTGGTGGTGGATCGCCACGGTCGGGGGTGCCCAGGCGCTCGGACTCGACCGCCTGGGACGGGTCGCGGAGGGCTGGACCGCCGACCTCGTCCTGCACAGCGTGCCCGAGACGGTGGTCGACGCCGACTCCGCCCTCGCGGCCCTGCTGTTCGACCGCGACGCCGTCACCGTCGAGCGCGTGTGGGTCAACGGGGCGCGGGTGGTGGGCTGAGGCCCGTTCAGCGGCACCACCCATGCTACCGTCCCATTCTCACGCCGGGGGTCCCGTGGTGGGTGTGATCGACGAGGACGTGACGGACGATCCGGCGCAGGTCGCGCGGGCGCGCCGTGCGGTTCAGGCGGAGGCGTGCTTGACCGCCATGGGCCTGGATCGGCAGTCGTTCTGCCGTCGTCGGCGGGTGGCATGGGTCGATGAGCTCCACCCTGCGTTGCAGGACTCGGTGTCGGCGATCCATCGGGATGAAGACAGCACGGTGTTGGCCGAGGTCGATCGGGCGTACGGCCACGAGGTTGTGTGGCTGTGGTCGCTGTCGGAGGACGGCCACGTTCTGTGTACCCGGTGGTGTGATCAGCCCGGGGTGTCGTTTGCAGGGTGGCTTGGCCACGACCCGGCGCAGGGTCCCCCGCCAACCCTGGGTCGCGGGCCGACGGGGAGCCTGGGCGTACGAGCGCCGCCGGATCCAAGGTGGCGGGTTCACGAGGTCGATCGCAGCGAGGGTCCCTTGGAGGATGCGGTGGTGGCGCACCGGGCGGACCAGGCCCGCATCACCGATGCGCCGTGGGTGGTCCTCCGACCGGAAGATCGCGGAGCGCTGGGGGCCCGCATCGAGGCCACGTGGGGCTCCGATGCGGCTGCTGGGTCGGGGGGATGGGTGTCGGCACAGGACATCCTGGCGGCGGCGCCCGCCGAAGCGGCGGACGGGATGGTCGACGTGAACGGTCCCGCGGTGCAGCCGTCCCACCCATGCTTGGCGCTGGCGGACGCGGGCTGGCGGTGTGTCGGTGCGGTGCCGTGGGGAGGGGAGTCCGCTGGTCTTGCCCGGTGGCCGTGGAGGCGCGGCCGGTCCCTCCAGGCGGAGGCGTGGGTTCGACCGGACGGTGAGGCCATGGCGGTGGTCGTAGACGGGGCCGCGGACCGCTTCGTGTCGATGGCTTCGCGGCGGCGGGATGGCACGATCGTGGAGACGCGGTCCCTGCCCGACCCCGGTCCGAACCGATGGTTTCCCTGGGGATCGCCGCTGGGCGTCGCGGCGTACCGCCTCTCCGAGGTGTGGCCATCGGTTCGTCGGCTGGCGGTCCGGAGCCATCCTGCCCAAGGCCTGGAGGTGCAGCACGTCCGCGGTGCCGACGCGGTGCTGGCTCACCATGAGGCGAGGCTGGACGAGGGATCGGGCGTGCCTTGGGACGGGCGGGTGGACGGGGTGCTGGCCACGATGGCAGGAAAGCGGCCGACGTACCCGGTGCGTGCGGTGGGGCTCCTCAGCTTCGGATTGTTCGGGGTGGTCGTGCTGGCGAGCGAGGCATGGTTTGGGCGGGGGGCCGTGTCCCTCGGGGTGTTTCTCGGCGTGACCGCGGTCTGGGCGCCCGCGATGGATCCCATCGAGCCCGGGAGGTTTCGGGCGTGGTGGTACGCCGGACTCGCGTTGGTGGTCCTGCCGTTGGCGGGGGCTGGCGGGGCGAGCGTCGGGGTCACATTGGGGGCTTCCGTGGTCGCGTGGGCGGTGGGGATGCTGGGCCTCGCGGCCGTGCTCAAGGTGCACGAGGCACGCCTCGCGGCCGGGGAGATCTGACGCGGACGGGGGGTTGCCCGCGGGGCTTCCGGGTGGTGGCTGGGCGGGCTGGGTACAGCGCCCCCATCGGGGGTGGGGGTCCACATCCTCCGCCACGTCCCCATCCGCCCCACAAGCCCTGTGCTACCGTCCCATTCTCACGCCGGGGGTCCCATGGTGGGTGTGATCGACGAGGACGTGACGGACGATCCGGCGCAGGTCGCGCGGGCGCGCGGGTCGTCCCGTGTGGAAGCGGAGCTTGTGGCCCTTGGGTTCGAGCGGCTGGGCCACCTGCGGGTGCGCGTGGTGGGATCGTGGGCCCGGAAGCGCCACCCCGGGAGCGTCGATCATGTCGTGACCGTGCTTGGTGGATCGTCGGGCACGGTGCTCGCGGAGGTCGACCACCGGTTCGGCCACGACGTCGTCGTGCTGTGGTCCCTGTCAGAGGATGGGACGGTGCTCTGCACCCTGTGGTCGACGGACCCGTCGTTCTCCATGACCGGTCGGATGCGGCACGACCCGGCGGCCGGAGAGCCGGCATGGACCCTGTGGGATGCGATGGACCGGGCGATGGCGCCGGATCCCTTCCTGCGCCGGAGCCCGTCCGGCGGGGGCCTCCATCGCGTGCGCAGGACGGGGGGGCCGTTGGCTGATGCCGTGCACGCGCACACGC
>JAUHWK010000333.1 GCA_030424555.1 bacterium
CGCGGACAGGGCGCCGACCGCGCGTCGGAGGGTGTCGTCGAGCGTGGCGCCGGGGGGGATCCGTGGGACGTCCGTCGCGTCGAGAGCCGTGTTGCCCTCGAGGGGCCACACGGTGATCGCACCGCCGTCGGGGTGGCGGAGGGTCGCGCCCTCCCAGGCGGTGATCCACCCATCGTCGTCGGCGAAGGCGGCCGCGCGGGCCCCGAGGTGGTCGTCGGCGAACGCGACGAACGATCGGCCGGTCCCGACCGCGTCGCGGAGGACCTCGGCGGGGAGCGCACGGTGCTGACGACCGCGTCCGTCCGCGACCCGCAGCGCCCCGAGCTGGTGTCCAGGAGGCGGTGCTCCAGGGGCATCGAGCCCGACACGGATCCGGGTGATGCCGTCGGCGGGCACGTCGAGCTGGGCGGTCGCGGGCGCGAGGGCGGGGCCGGCGTCCACGGTGAGCTGGACGGTGCCGGCACCGGTCGCGACGAACCCGCCGCTGGGGTCGAGGCGGGCCTTCCCCGCGCGGTCCCCGACGGTCCAGCGGACCTGGACGGGGCGGGGTGCGACGTCCTCGGGCCACGCGAGCAGGACCTGGAGGGTGCCGAGGGGGCCCAAAGTCAGCTCCAGGGCGCGCCCGGGCGTCTGGTCTTCCGAGGAGGCCCTGGCGGGGGCCGTGGCCCGCACCCGGGTGGCCGAGGCGGGCACGAGGCCGTGGAACCGCCCGTCGTCGTCCACGTCGAGCACGGCGACGCGGGTGTCTCCCGTCCACGCCTCGACCGTGGCGTCAGCGCTGGTCGGGGTCACCAGTCCGCCGATCGAGACGCCGCCCTCGGGGCGCCATCCCCAGGCCTGGTCCAGCGGGGCGGACAGGATGCGCGTGGCGCCCTCGGCCACGATGGCCCCCCCGAGGTCGCGGACCGTGGTGCCGTCGTGGCCGATCACGGTGTCGCCGACCCACAGCCACCCGTCCAGCAGCACCGCGTCGGGGCCTGCGTGGATCATCATGGCGTCCGCACCCTCGGCGATCAGCCAGGGCCCGTCGGGATCGGCGGTCCATCGAATGGACGCAGGATCCCCCGCTTCGGCACCGGGGCGCTCGCCGGGCAGGGGCGCGAGCACCCCGGTCAGGGTGAGGCCGGTGGGGTCGGCCGTGGCGTCGACGACGTCGAGCACGTGGCCCGCGATCAACGGGACGGCCTCGACCAGCACGTCCCGTCCATCCCACGAAGCCAGGTCGATCAAGGTGCCGCCGCTCACGCCCGGGAGGGACAGCGCGCGCTCGGGGCCCCGGAGGATCCCGCGGAGGGTTGGGTTGGCGATCCAGACGTCGCCTGCGACCGCGGCCTCCGACCCGTCGGGGAGCTGGGCACCACAGCGGACCGGGGCGAGCAGGATCCCCGCGTCGGGCGGGTCGGTGACGCACCCGCCGTCGGACGGAGAGGTCACCGCCGGGGCACACGCGACCGCGCTGGCGCCGACGAGGCCCAGGATGCCGCGCCCGACCCCGGGGCGGCGGGTCAACTCAGTCCTCGTCCGCGAAGTGAACGCGCATGGGGACCAAGGTGGGGGTGCCGGAGAAGCCCTCGGGGAGGTCGCCCGTGGCCCACTCCCAGGTGCGGGTCTCGCCGGGCTTGACGGGCTCGGACGCCTCGGGAGGCATCGGCACCGGGAAGCCGCGCGGGGTCTCGACCAAGGGCCACTTGCGCCGGCTCAGCACGTTGCCCTGCGCGTCCTTGTAGAAGATGCGCAGCCACCAGCCGGTGACCGTGCGATCGCCCTGGTTGGTGATGTCGACGCGGAAGGCGGTGCCGTCCTTGGGGCCCTCGGGATCCTCGGCGAGGTTGACCCGCTCGGTGCGGACGGGGCCCATCGCCATGTGGGGGGCGTACCGGGCGGCGGCGAGGCCATCTGCGGCGATGCGATCGTGCTCGTCGCGGGCCTTGGGGTAGTCCGCGAGGAAGGCCCGCCAGGCCTCCACGCTGCCTTCGAGCAGGCCCCGCCGGAACATCGTGGCCTCGCGCTCCTCCCGGATGGTGGCGGCGTGCGCCCCGGTGGGGAACCGGGCGAGGTACGCGTCGAAGTCGGCGGGATCTTCGCTGGCCCGGGCCTGATCGAGGAACAGGTCCTGGAGCCGGGAGGTGCCGCGGAGCTGGTCGTTCGCGCTGGGGTGCGTGGTGAGCCACGCGTCCCAGGCGGCGATCGTGTCCTGGGCCGGCCCGGCGGCCTCCGGATCGCAGCCGGCGGAGACGAGGAGTGCGCTCGCGAGCGCGGTGACGGCGATCAGGTCGCGGACGGCGCGCACAGAGCAACTCCAGGTCGAGCGGTCAGTCAGGGCGACGCGTGGCCCCGGGCCTCCGATCCGACGACCGGAGGGGGGCGCACGGCGGGGACTCAGGCCAGCGCCTCACGGAAGTGGTGGGCGGAGTCCTCGACCGCGTTCCAGTACTGACGCCACGGGCCGGGGCCCATGATGTCGCCGCCGAAGTAGCGGGGCGGCTTGACGGGCGGGAAGCCCTCCGGGAGCACGGTGAGCTCCTGGCGGCGGGACTCGATGGCCTCGCGGTGCTCCTCGAGCAGCCGGATGGTGTCGTCGATCAGCTCGTGGAAGGAGCCGACCATCTCCTCCATGTCTTCGCGGCCCAGCTCGGTGAGCGAGCTGTCGATCCAGTGGGTGCCGAACTGGACGAGGAAGTGGCGGAAGTTGAGGTAGCCGGAGCGCATCAGCTCGCGCGCGGTCGACCACTCGATCGGGGTGAGCTCGTCCTTGGTGGCGAGCAGGGCGCGCAGGCGGTGCAGGCGCAGGTCGGTCACCATCATGACCTCGCGCATGACGAGCATGGCGTTGGAGGCGCCCGCGGCGCTGGGGCGGGTGGCGTGCCACTTCACCTTGCGCAGGTGGCGCTCCATGTACTTCTGCATGCCGTCGCCGATCGCCTTCTCTTCCTCGAACGTGCCCACGGGGGTGGCGGCGTCGGCGAGGGTGTCCAGCGGGTCGCCGAGGTTGTCGCCCTCGACGCTGCGCGGGACGTTCAGGCGGTCGAAGAACTCGGCGACGCGATCCAGCGACTCCTCGGCGCACACGGACTTGATGGTCTCGACGAACTCGGCCTCGGACCGGGCGGCCTGGCGGACGAGGCTGGAGATGGTGGCGACCTTCGACATGCGGGAACTCCCTCGGGCTCGGCGGGACGGCCGGGTTGGCTCTGTACGGGACGGAGCCGGGCGCGTCGTCTGGGGATGACGGGTGATGGTGGCGCTGCGGACTGCGGCGGTGCCTGACAACGGCGATGCCTGACACGGGCGATGCCTGACACTGGCGATGCCTGACAATTTCGGGCATCGGTCGCGTCGAGGACGCGGCGGTCGGGCAGGACGACGGCCCGGTCTATTCGGGCCAGGGTCACGTTTCAACCGCGAGCCGTGCGACGCCGGGCGGGGTGGCGCGGTAGGGGGCGCCCCCGGGAGGCGTGATGGCCCAAGATGATGGGTGGACCGTGCTTGGCGCGCACCCTGCGGAGGACTGTCTCGCGGCGCGTTCCCCCGCAGGACAACGCGTTCGGCTGCGGCGCGGCAACCCCCGCCAGGAGGTTCGCTGGATCGGACCCTTGGCGATTGGGGACGGCGGCTGGTGGGTCGCGGCCGAGGATGGACGGGTGGTGGTGGACGACCTCGAGGTGGATGCACCGGAGGCGGTCCGGGCGGTGATCGCGCACGCTCGCGACGACGCGGGCCTCGCGCTTGAGGCCCCGATCCACGTCTTTCCCGACGGACGCTGTCGGACCCCAGACGGGGTGCTCTTGGCGGTCGACGACCCGGCCACCACGTGGGTGTCCAAGCACGCGGCGCGTCTGGCCTCGGATCCGATCGGGCCCTCGGCGCTCCAAGGACAGGTGCTCCGCGCCGCCGCGGCGGGAGACGGGCCGGATCGCCCCGCGATCGCACGGGTCGCGCTGCTGATGGTGGCGCTCGGGTTCGGGGCTGGGTGGTGGCTTGCCCCGCGGGCCCCGCTGATGACGGTGCGTGTCGACGGCGCGGACGATGTCGTGATCACGTGCCCCGACGCCCGGATCACCGGTCCTGGACCGCTGTGGACGGTGCCTTTCGGGTCCGGAAGGTGTACAGTCGAGGCGCACGTCGGGTCCGTGGCGCTCTCCGCGCCGTTGGACAGGGTCCAGGGCCGGACATATCGGTGCCGGGCCGAGGAGCAGGGGCTTCGATGCGAGCAGGGTTGATCGCCGCCACCGCTGTCGTGATCGGGTCCGCGTGGGCCGATGTGGCGCGGGCGGAGCCGGTGACTGTCTGGCTCACCGAGCAGGAGCCGGAGGAGCGCTTCCTCGGGCGTGCGGACCGCCAGACCGGTGGCACGCTCCATCTGTGGACCATCGATCTGCGCCATCCGCCGCAGCCGGTGGAGCCGTCCGACGAAGCGCAGGTCCGCGCCGTGTTGGACGCCGTGGAGCAGGGCAAGGAGATCTGGGAGGAGTTCGAGGTCGAGCGCGAGATCGCGCTGTCGATCGACGCTGCCTTCGACGAGATCACGCTGCTCGACGACGCCCGCGACCGCCAGGATCTGGTGCGCGCGCTGTTGTTCGAGGGCGCCGCGGTGGCCCGGGCGTTCGATCCCGAGCTGTTCCCGACCACGGAGTCGGCCGCCTCGTTGCGGTTCACCCACGACGGCAAGGCGATGCCGGCCGCCTGGGTCGACGCGTTCGCGCTGTCCGGCGGCAAGGCGGATCGCGCCGACCTCGTCGATGGCACGGCTTGG
>JAUHWK010000334.1 GCA_030424555.1 bacterium
CTGCGATAGAGGTGATGCCCGACCCAGACCCGCACCGCGAGCTGGTGGGCGTCGAGCACCTCGCGGATGCGCCGCATGTTCGCGACCACCTGGTCGAGCCGCCCGCGCACGTGGGTGCGGGAATAGGTCTCTTCGGAGAAACCGGAGATGGAGATCTTCAGCGCCTCGGGACGCGCTCGCAACGCGGCCGCCAGCCGCTCGCCGCGCACGTCGACGACTACCTTGAGTACGGCACGGAGGAGCAGCCCGGCCAGACCCTGGAGCGGAACAAGGCGCCGTTCCTGATCAACCGGCCCGAGGACTGGTGGTTCCGGCCCGGACACGAGTTCCCGATTCCCGACCGAGGACCTTTGGTGGCACGTCGCGGCGGCAGCAGGCGGTACCGTGCGGCCCGGGTGGATCACAAGCCGTCGATGAGGCGGTGGTTCGTCGCCGGTCCCCACACCAAGACCTTCACCCGCATGACGACGATGGAAGCGGCCAACGAGTCGGCCCGCCACGTGGTCAACAGCCTGCTCAACCACCTCGCCGCCCGGCGAGACAACGGCGAAGACTGCACGGCCGATGGCTGTTGGGGTGCAGGCTGCGTGATGGGAACCCCAGCCCAGATCTGGGACCCGGAGGACCACGAGCATCCCGACCTGCGTGCGCTCAAGGAGATCGATCAGATGCTCTTTGACGGCAAGATCGCAGGGAAGGTCAGGTACAACCGACGGCGCCATGTGCAGAAGGGCCAAGGCGTCGGTACCCCCCGCGATCCCGGCCCGAAGGAATCCGCATACGAACACATGTTCGATATTCTCGGCCTGGAGGATCTCCTGGAGGAGATCCTCGGAGACGCTGAGGGCGGCGCCGAGCAGATGCTGCTGGACGCGTTCGAGGCACTCGCAACGGAGGAGTTCGGGCCCTACCAGAACTTCGGCAAGGACATGGCGCGCCACGCCAGCACCCACGCGATCCAGCGGTTGGTCAAGCTGGCAGAGACGCTCCGCGATTCCTACTGACGGAGACGTCCTCTGGTCCGTTCACACCGCCGCCGCCCACACCTGCGCGAAGCGGTCCGCATCCACCACGTGGTCTGACACCTCGGACGGCCAGGCCGCGGCGTCCCCCACGCGGTGCGCTGCAGCCCACGCCACGTGGTGGACATCCGCGGCACGAAGGGCGGCGGCGGCACTCCGCATCGCGCGCCTCGCTCGGTCGACGTCACCTTCCGCAGACGCCAGGTTGGCGTCGACCAAGGCAACGAATCCCTCCGCAGCCGGGAGTCGGGAAGAGGCTAACGCAGCGCGGGACTCCGAAACCGCCTGACGCAGGACCCGCGCGCCCTCCGGGTCTGTCGACTCCCTCGCCAAGCACGCCACCGCCGCGCGCGCCCGAATCGCCGAGAGCTCGACGCGGACCACCTCGATGTTGAGGAACATCGCGTCCTTGAGCGTGTGCCACATCCCGTCGACCCGGGCCCACGCGTCCTCCGCGTCCCCCAGGTACAGCGCCGCCTGGGTTCCGGCGACGACGTGGTGGTAGTGCTGCGTGAGGACCGCGCCATCCGGCCAGCGGCCGATGCACGTGTCCGCCGCCTCGAGCGCCCACGCCGCCCGGTCCGCCGCCAGCCAGGCGATCGCGGGTTGTCCGAGCAAGCAGATCGCTTCCTGGAAGCGGTCGCCGCGCGCGAGGGCGTCCTGGTACGCGCGCTCCACCTCCGGCACCAACCGGGTGAGGTCTCCACGCTGGGCCAACGACGCGAACAGGTACATGTAGTTGAGGGCCAGCGACCAGGACACGCCCGCCCCCACGGCCCGGAAGGTCGCCACCGCCTCGTCGCAGCAGCGGACACACCCCGCCCAGTCCCCGTGGGCCCAGTGAACGGTGCCCAGGCTTGCGATCGCGAACGCCCGGTCCTCGGGACGCCCGGTGGTCTCCGCCAGGGCCACGGCCTCCTCACCCAGGCGCCGCGCCCGGCGGTGGAACAGCCCTCCCGGGAGGATGCCTTCGGCGCAGGTCTCGTACCCAAGCGCGTGCACCACCCGGGAGGGCTCGCCCAGCTTCAGGGCCTCCAGCAGGTACTCGGCTGCCATCGCGTCGGCGTAGTGGTGATCGACGACCGCAAAGCTCGTGGCGGCTGTCCACAGCGCGTCCACCCGCTCCACCGCCGCGGGATCCAACGCCTCGACCGGTGTCGGGGTGAACCGCGAGCCCCGGACCAAGAAGCAGCCGCGACGCCACATCGCCGACATCAACGACCGATTGCGCGCGCCCCGTCGCGGAACGTCGTGCGCGTCCAGCACGCCCTCGAGGACCCGCGCTCCGTCGTCCAACCACCCCGCCCGCAGGTACTGCTGCGCAGCCCGTCGGAGCAGGGAGAGCTGCTGGAGCGACGTCAGGCCTTCCGTGTGGGCCGCCGCGTCCTCAAACGCGGCCCCGGCGCGGCCACCCAACCCCGCGTTCGCCAGCGCCTCGGCGAGGCGGACCCGCAGGTTGCCCTCCTGCGTGTTCCACCCTCGATCCAGCATGTCCTCATACAGCGCGGCCGCCCGGTGGAACGCCAGCTTCCGCTCCGCGATCTCCGCGGCACTCAGGGCGAGTCCCACCGCCTCGTCGACCAATCCCGCCGCAGCGAAGTGGGTGAGCAGGACGTCCGCAGTGGCCCCCTGCGCGCGCAGCGCACGCGCCAGCTCCTCGTGGACGGCGCGCTGCTCGGACGGGTCCAACAACCCCGAAACCACCTCTGCGATCCGGTCGTGGAACGGAGCCACCCGAATGTCGGCGTCCCCGGGGCTGGAACGAAGCAGCCGCAGCGCGACCAGGTCATCGAGGACGGGCCGATCGGCAGGTCCCAGTCCGCACGCCGACAACGCCACCCCAGCGTCCAACGAGCCCGTGGCGATTGCACACACCCCCAGGACCGCCCGCGCACGGGCGGCGAGGGGTCGGATGCGACGGGAGAGGACCTCGGTCAATCCCTTGGCTTGGGACGCCGTGCTCCACGCCTCACCAAGCCCCCAGGACGTCGCCAGGGTCTCCAAGAACAAGGGCGAGCCTTGGGCCTCCGCGGTGAATGCCTGCGCGGCCTCCGCGTCCAGCGAAGCCCCGGCCGTCCGATGAAGAAGCTCTTCGGCGGCGTCCTCGGGCAGCGGCCCGACATCCATCGTCTGCAGGGTGTCGCCGATCGCCGCCGCGAGGCGTCCCTCGTTCAGCGAGTGGATCGGCGGCGAGGCCAGCTCTTCTGCGCGGTAGGTCAGGACTGTGAGCCACGCGCCCCGGTCTGGAGGCGACATCAGATCAGCAAGCACCGCCACGCTGTCCGCGTCCGCCCAGTGCAGATCGTCGATCCAGACCACCAACGTGTACCGGTCCGCGACCCGCGCCAACAGCTCGCGCAGCGCCAGCACCCCGCGACGACGCACCTCGTCGGGTGTCTCCGCCGGTTCCTGCTCCGATGCACGCGTGGCGTCCGGGGGGCCCATCCCAAAGGCCGGCACCCGGCGCAGCACCGGGAACAAGCGCACCAGGGCGTCCAGGTGGCGCGGGATGAAGCGGGCGGCGTCCACGACCGGCAGGGTCCGCAGGTAGCGGGTGAGCTGATCGACGACCTCGTCGAGGGCCTTGTACGCGACGTGCTCCCGCGGGTGACACCGGCCCGTGAGGACCCAGGTCTGCTCGGCGTCGTCGACCTCCACCAGGAAGGCCCGCACCAACGCCGACTTGCCCATCCCGGATCGTCCCCGGACCGCGACGGTCGTGGCCGCCCCCTTGCGCACCGCTGCCACCGCCTCGCGGAGGAACGCACGCTCGGGCACCCGGTCGACCAGGTCCGTGGCGCGAAGGGCCGGTCCCGCGCGTCCGAGCCCAGACACCGCGGGACGCGCTTCGGCCCCGGCAGCGAGCACGCGGCGCACGGCGTCGAGGGAGGGACGGGCCGCCGGATCGGGGTGGAGCAGCGCCGCAACGAGGTCGTCGAGGTCGGCGGGGATCCCCTCGCCGACCGCCGAAGGGCGCCAGACCTTGTCGGGATCCTGCTTGTCCAGGACCATCATCCCGAAGTCGGTGGGGAACGGGGTCGACCCCACCAGCGCCTCGTGCGCGAGCACCCCGAACGCGTACAGATCGCTCGGGGGCGCCGCGCCTCCTTGGAAGCACTCTGGCGCCATGAACTGAAGGGTCCCCGCCGTGTTGCGGTGGGTTCGGTCGCCTCCGAGCGGCTCGGTGGGGCTGGCGATGCCGAAGTCGAGCAGGACCACCCGTCCGTCTCGGTCTCGCAGGACGTTGGGAGGCTTGACGTCGCGGTGGACGAGGCCGGCGTCGTGGAGCGCATGCAGGCCATCGACGAGCTGGCGGAGCCCGTCGCGGAGGTCCTCCAGCGCCGATCCGGTCGGGACCTGGCCTGGGACCAAGCCTGCCCGCACCGCCTCGACGAACTCCCCGCCGTCGACACACTCCATCGTGAACCAGGTGCCGTGGTCGGTGGACGTGAGGTCGTACAGGCGCACGAGGTTGGGATGGAGGACCTCGCGCGCCCGGCGAAACTCGGTCTTGAGGTAGAGCACGCCCGACGGATCCAGGTTCCCCACCGTCTTCAGCGCGACCGTGCGCCCCAGCGACGGATCCATCACCTCATACACCTCGCCCATCCCACCTCGGCCGAGGTGGCGAACGGGGGGATGGTCTTCGGCCCAAGGGTGCGCGGTCACCGGCAGAATCCTCGCGCCGATACTACCCGCCACACGCCCCAGGGCAAT
>JAUHWK010000335.1 GCA_030424555.1 bacterium
CTCCGGGTCAGGAGGAGCCTACAGGGCGGTGGGGTTTACACAGTCGGTCGGACAGACTCGGTCGTCAGAACGCGAGCCCCACGGCCTCAAGCACTCGCTTGACTTCGTGCTTCGATGCTGTCCAGTCACACAGGACATCGACGCCTGCTTCCTGCTGACACCGGACCACGTGGTACTCGAACCCCTGCGCGTCCAGGAGGCCTCGCTTCAGGAGAAAGCCGATCCGAACGCCGTGGATACTCTCTGAGACGATCCGAACCTCACCCACGCTGGACGCAGCAACGGCCCGCATTTCGCCCCCCGAGAGGACGAAGAGCACGTCGCCAACAGCACCTAGAACCGACCGACTTCCCGTCAGCCATCGGCCCCACTTGCGACGCTCAAATGAGCCAATGTACTGCCAGTACACCAATCCAAACAACACAAAGCCGACGAAGGAACTCCACAATTCTTGATGGCCCGGATCGGTGGAACCAAGGGACAGCAGGGTCCTGACCCCGATGGCCATGACGGCGATCATCGTGCCGACGATCGGCGCCATGGTGATGAAGTCGCTGGCACCCACTTTGGCATTCGCCCACAGCCCTTGCGTTCCCATTCATCTCACCCCGACTCGAAACCATGGAACAGGTCGACCGACTTCAAGACAGCCGGGAAGCGATGCCCCGCCCAGCCGGCACCTGTTGTGACACCGCCAGTGACGAGACCAGCCCCAGCGAAGCAGGCGAGCCGAACATCGTCCGACTTCAGGCCGGAACTTCTGACGGACGTCCGCGCACGCCCCCCGGCCAAGCGCTTGGCACCGACCCAGCGAACTGCCGCACGCCACACGCCCCCATCGTCCGGCTCCTCCACCACGGGATCCTCACGCAGCCACGTCCCCGTCCGCGGATCCTGGGACCTCGCCCGGCCCCAGACCAACCCCGTGGGGTCTTCGGCATGTCCGGCGTACCCGTACGGTACGACATCGGTCGGCGGTCCGAATGCCCTTTGTCCGTAGGCGTCTCGGGGGTTCTGCTCCACCACTTCGCCGTCGCCATCGAGCCACGCGACCGGCGTCCCGAGCTTGTCCCGTAGGGCGTAGCGAACCACACCAGCACGCTCCTCCGCGAGAACCTCTCCGAAACCGGTACCCGTCACGTAGCTGGTCACGACCGCGCCCGTCCCGTCGTACATCACCTGCACAAGGTCGTTCGTATCGTAGGCAAACGTGCGGACGAAGCCGGCGGGCCCCTCCACGAGCACACGCCGCCCCATCGCATCGTAGTCGAAGGCCCACGTGCCGTCGGGGGTGGTCAGGCCGACGAGCTCACCCAAGCAGTTCCAGTCGTATGAGACGACCTCGCCGGTGGTGCGGTCGAGACGGGTTGTGCGTTGGCCTTCGTCGTCGAACGTATAGGCGAACGCGGCGTCCTGGATGAGTTGGTCGCCGTCGTTGAACACGACCTCTGACGATGGATTGCCAGCCCAGGACGTGCGCCGGAAGGCGCCGTCGTAGGTGTACGCTTCGTCCGTGACCGGGCTCGCGACCGGATGGTCTGCTCCTGTGAGCCGGCCTCGGTCGTCGTGGGTGTACGACGTGGTGCCGAAGGCGTCGGTCCTCGTCGACGGGAACCCACGGCTGTCGTAGCCATAGGTCAGGGAGTGGACGATGGTGGAGGCCGCGGTGGTCGTCATGCTTCCTACACGGTCTGCCGTATCGTAGCCGATGCCGTTGGTCGCCGGGTTGGGTCGGTTGGGCGAGGTCATCCTGTCGGAGGGGTCGTAGGCCATCGGGAAGGCACCGAGGGCTGCGTCCGTCACCTGCGCGAGCCGGCTGCGGTTGTCGTAGGCGTACGACACGTCGCGGACCGGACCGGTGGCTTGGGTCAGGCGTCCCGCGAGGTCGTGCGTGAGCGTCCATGTGCTGGTGGCGAGCGGAGCCGTGCTCGACGCGGTGGGGCCCTGCACGACGGAGGCTACCCCACGCTCGTCGTGGGCCATCACCACCTCGTGGTCGAAGGTCGCTGCCCGGACTCGACGGCCAAGGGCGTCGTAGGCGAACTCGCGAACCACGTCGGGTCCGACCAGGGAAACCAGCCGTCCGGCCACGTCGTGGGTCAGCGTGACCGTCTGACCCTTTCGGTTGGTCTGCGAGAGCAGCCGATCGGCGTCATCGTAGGTGTAGGCCACGCTGCGCCCGAGCTTGTCGGTGTAGGCCGTCATGTTGCCGCGGGCGTCGTAGGTGAACGCCTGGCTCTGGCCGCGTGGGTCCTCCAGCTCGGCGAGCATCCCGTCGCCGTTGTAGCGGTAGGTGGTCGTGCCGAGCTCGGACTTGGTGACGGAGAGCTTTCTCCCGAGGCCGTCGTAGGTGATGGCGACAGAGTCGCCGGCAGGCAACCTGGCGGAAGTGGGGAAGCCGCCACTGTAGTGCAGGGTGACCACTTCCTCTTCGCCGTTCACCAGCTGCGTCGGACGACCCAGCTCGTCGTACACCAACCTCCCCTGCAGGCTGCCATCGCCGCGGTACACCGCGGTGACCTGGCCGAGATCGTTCACTTCATGGCGCCGCTGGAGTGTCCCTCCGACACGGACCTCGGTGGGGACCTCAAACGGACCGTAGGCGGTCTCGGTGACCACGCCCGCCATGTCGGTGTGCACGGTCACGTTGCCGCGTGCGTCGTAGGTCCACGACTCGGTGGCGCCGGTCGGGTGGGTCACCTGGACCGGCCGGTAGTCGGCGTCGAACACGGTCTCGGTGACGTAGACCTCGCTGTCGAAGCGCTGCTCCACACGCCCTGGAAGCCCCTCCGCGTCGTAGACGGTGACCGTCTCCAGCCGCGGGTCGGGGCCGACCTCGCTCATGGTGAGCGTGGCCAGGTCCCAGCTGCTGTCGATGCCCACGCCGGTGCCGTCTTCGACCCGCTCGGCGCGGCCGTCGGGGTCGTAGGTGACGAGATGACCGGTCACGCCCTCGACGGCGTAGGACACCAGACGGTGGGCGCCGTCGTAGGTGAACGTGGTGACGTCCCCGTTCTGGTCGGTGACGGCCACGAGGTCGCCCGCCGCATCGTAGGTGTAAGTGATGGTCTCGCCGTCGGGCAGGTTGAGCGCCGTGATGCGGCCCTGGGTGTCGCGGACGAACAGCAGGTCCGGGCCGGCCGACGACAGCACGCCGTCGTCGTTGATGGTCGTGGTGTTGCCGAAGCGGTCCGTGAGCTTCTCCAGCCCGCGCTCAGTGCTCAGGATGAGCGAGGTGCCGTCGGTCTCGACGAGCTCGAAGCGCTGCGGGGCGTAGAAGCCGCCGAGGCTGCCAAACAGGCCGCCGACGAGGTGGCCGGTGGCGGGGTCGAACGTGCCCGTGGTGCTGTCGAGGGCCCGCAGCGTGCCGTAGGTGCCTGGACGCGGCGTAAAGGCGGCGACGGCCTGTGTGGCGAGGAAGGTGTTGCCGGTGGGTGTGAGGTCCCAGGCGTTGGTGTGGCCCCCGGGCCAGGTCACGACCGCGAGGTGCGGCTTGTTCGGGCTCGAGAAGCACAGGTCCTGGAACACGTACCGGGTGAAGCCGCAGGCGTGGGCCTCCCAGCCGCCGCGCCCGAGCGGGCCGTTGGTCTGGATGGACACGTCGGCGATCTCGAGACGCCAGCCGGGACCGAAGTCGCGGTCGCCGGGGGCACCGACCTCCAGCGTGTCGTAGCGACGCACGATGCGCACATCGCCGACGGGCAGGGGCAGCACGACGTCCTCGAACGCCACGCGGTACGCGCCGGGCTTGAACCCGCCCTCGACCCGCAGCCCGAGCTCGGCGTAGCCCTGACGCAGACCCGAGTCGTCGGCCTCGACGCGGACGACCCACATCCCGTTGGCGTGCGTGGTGGGGTCAAAGTCGAACAGGGGGCCGGACAGTGCCGTCGCTGGGTCGGTGCCCGAGGCGACGACGGTGCCGTCTGCCGGGTCCGTGCCGTCGGCGTACACAATGGCCCGCCACGCCGTGATGGTGTTGCCCACGGTGGGGCTCATCTCGGACAGCCACACCGATGTGCCCTCCACGATGCGCGCGCCGTCGACTGGGGCCTGGAAGGTCACGATCGGGAACTGCTGCGCCACGCAGTCCTCGATCTCGATCGCCGCGACCGCTTGGGCGCCGTTGCCGGAGGTGTCGGTCCCGGACGCCGTGTAGTGGTGGACGCCGGGTGCCTCGAACGTGGTGGTGAGGCAGGCCGCCTCGACCCCGGTGGCCACGTCCACGCCGCTGTCCCGAGACAGCCGGGTGGAGGCCACACCGAAGGGATCCTCCGTGGATGCACACACCGTCACCGGGATGTCGGGACACAAGGCCCCGGGCCGAACGGCGATGTCGACCTCGGGCGGGGACCGGTCGTCGAACACGGTGAGCAGCACCTCCGCGACACCTTCCGCGCCGAACGGATCGACCGCGACGACCTCGAAAGACAGCTGGCCAGCGGCAACGGGCACCCATGACAGGGCTCCAGTGAACCGGTCGATGGCCATGCCTGCTGGGGCGTCGCGGAGTCCATAGAGGACGGGATCCAGGTCGGGATCCACCGCCGACATACGATGGGACCACGAGACCCCCTCGGCAGCACCTGGCACCACCCCAACCTCGACCACCGGCGACCCGTTCTGGTCGCGTTGCCCCACAGTCCACGCCTGTAGCGCCGTTGCCCCATGAGGATCGGCCGCCTCGAGGACGAACGATGCGGGGTCGTCCGACGGATCGGGCGTCCAGGACACC
>JAUHWK010000336.1 GCA_030424555.1 bacterium
CGATGAGTTCCAGCTCAAGCGGCACGTCATCTCGCAGAGCTCAGCCTGGCTGCCCGACCTGCCATGGGTCGTCGAGGACGAGTGGGACGTGGTGCCTGGGAAGACCAACCACGGGCGCGGCGACCTCGTGTTCACCGACGGTGACGGCACCTTCGCCGTCGTGGAGGTGAAACACATCGACCTCGACCGCAGCGGCGCCACCGCGCGAACCAAGCGCAAGAAGTCACGCAACCTCGTACGCAGCCAAGCCCTTGGCTACGCCCAGGACATCGCCCGGCGACACCCCGACGCCAGGCTCGTGCTGGTGCTGATCTACACCAACGAGGCCCCCGAGGAGCTGATCGAGGTGGGCCGTTTCGAGGACGGGTCCGATGGCAAACCGGAGGTGACTAGAGGCGGCGAGCCCGCGACCTGACCGCCTTTCCGCTCACGCCCCCCTCGGCACCTTCTTTCCCCGCCCCCCAGCCTCGTTCAGCCAGGGCCACCCCTCCTCGGACCCGTCCCGGGCTTCGAGGAACACGTACCAGCCCTCGCCCGTGGGCGGCAAGCCCTCGCCAGCCCGAACGTCCGCCCCGCCAGCAATGACCAGTTGGCCGCGAAGGAGAACGGAGATGTGGTGCTGGCTTGGATGCCAGCCGGCCTCACGGCCGAGGTGGTCGGCCACCGCATCCGCCACTTGCGGCCACACCTTCACCAACCTGTCGTCAACCGCAAGGTGCCAACCCGGCACACGCCAGTCGGCGCGATAGCGCATGCGCTCGTCGACCAGCCGGCATCGCCACAGAACCCCGACACGCCTCAGGGCCCCTGAACTGCCTGCAAAGCCGGGCTGCGGGTCCGCAAGAACTCGAGAGCCTTCCTGCTCTCCTCGATGCGTCGAGCCTTCTCCCCCTCAAGGTAGCGAACACGGGCTTCCGCTGCGAGTGCCTCTCCACCAATACGCAGGACTTCACCCTTCAGGAACGTGATCTCAGCCTGCGACTCAAGAACGTCCACCTCGTGCTGAAGAGTCTTGGCCTCCACCTCCTCAAGCTTCAGCCTAAGCGCGACGACCTCTGACTGAAGAGTCTCGACCGATTCCTGGCTGACCCCGCAGGCAGCGATGGAAAGCAGCACAACAGCAAGCAAGACGCCACGGATCATTACAGTTCCCCTTGCACGCCCACAATGCCCGGACCTTCCGGACCCAGCGAACCCAATGTCCCCGTGGACATATCGAAAGGACCGAGCGCGTTCAAGCCCACTATGAATACCACGCCCACCGTTCCGAGCGACGTCTCGTCGGCTGCCAGAGCCATCACCCACTCGACACCCTCGTCCCCCACCACCACACCCCGGCCTCGCTCAGGCGGGTCCAGCCTTCCTCCGCCCCCTCCCGGGCCGAGGAACACACGCCATCCATCGCCCGTGGGTGGCAAGACCTCGCCAGACCGAACTTCCGCGCCACCAACATTGACCAGTCGACCGCCGCGCACGACCACGACGCGGTGTTGGCTACCGTGCCAGCTGGCCACACGACCGAGGCGGTCAACCAACCCACCCTCAACTTGCGGCCAGGTCTTCACCAGCCAGTCGTCGCTCGCAAGGTGCCGGCCCAAGGCCCGCCAGTCGGCGCGGTAGCGCATTCGCTCGTCGACCAGCCGGCGCGCGGCGTCACGGCGAAACGGCGACGACCACGGGAGCATTGCCCGCAGCCCCGATGCGGGTCAGGGGGACGCCCTCCCTTCACGGGTTGGCGGTGGGCACGTCCCGCGACGCCGACCGATGTGCCCCCCTGGATGTAGAGGCAGGACCATGGAGACCGGACAACAGTTCATCATGCAGCTCGAGAAGCTGAGCAAGACCTGGCCCGACGGCAAGCAGGTCTTCTCCAACATCTGGTTGAGCTTCTACCCGGGCGCGAAGATCGGCATCGTCGGCCCCAACGGCGCCGGTAAGTCCACGCTGCTCAAGGTGATGGCGGGGCTGGACGAGGAAGTGGACGGCAAGGTCTGGCACGACCCGTCCAAGACGGTCGGGTTCTTGCAGCAGGAGCCCCAGCTCGACAACAGCCTCGACGTGCGGGGCAACATCGAGCTCGGCGTGGGCAAGGTCAAGGCGCTGATCGACGAGTACAACGCCGTGTGCGCTGGGTACGAAGATCCGGACGCCGACTACGAGAAGCTCGCCGAGCGCCAGGCGGTGCTCCAGGACAAGATCGACGCGGTCGATGGGTGGTCGCTCGATCGCCAGCTGGACATCGCGATGGACGCCCTGCGCGTCCCGCCCGGCGACGCCGCCGTCGACACCCTGTCCGGTGGTGAGAAGCGACGGGTGGCGCTGTGCAAGCTCCTGCTGGAGAAGCCCGACCTGCTCCTGCTCGACGAGCCCACCAACCACCTCGACGCCGAGACGGTCGCCTGGCTGGAGCGCACCCTGCGCGAGTACCATGGCACCGTGATCGTCGTGACCCACGATCGCTACTTCCTCGACCACATCACCAAGTGGATCCTGGAGCTGGAGAACGGCAAGGGCATCCCGTTCGAGGGCAACTACAGCGAGTGGCTGGAGCAGAAGCGTAAGCGGCTGGAGCAGGAGCAGCGCGACAAGTCCCGCCAGGAGGAACTGGCCCGCGAGCTCGAGTGGGTGAAGCTCGGGCAGGGCAAGCGCCGCGACCGCACCAAGGCCCGCCTCAAGCAGTACGAGGAGCGCCTGCAGATGTCGCAGGCCGGCGGTGGCGCCCGGTCCAAGCGCCAGATCATCCTGCCCCCCGCACCCCGCCTCGGCGACGTGGTCGTGCGGTGCGAGAACCTGCGCAAGGGCTACGGCGATCGCCTACTGATCGACGACCTGTCCTTCGACCTCCCCCGCGGCGGCATCGTCGGGATCATCGGCCCCAACGGCGCCGGCAAGACCACCCTGTTCCGGATGATCACGGGCCAGGAGACCCCCGACGACGGCGCCCTCACCGTCGGCGAGACCGTGCAGCTGGCCTACGTCGACCAGTCCCGGGACGATCTCGACGGCGCCAAGAGCGTGTACGACAACATCAGCGGCGGCTCCGACGTGATCAAGGTCGGCAACGACGAGATCAACGCCCGCGCCTACACCTCCACGTTCGGGTTCAAGGGCGCCAAGCAGCAGCAGAAGGTCGGCACCCTGTCGGGCGGTGAGCGCAACCGCGTCCACCTCGCCAAGCTGCTCCAGACCGGCGGCAACCTCCTGCTCCTGGACGAGCCCAGCAACGACCTCGACGTCGACACCCTGCGCGCGCTGGAAGAAGCGCTCGAGGACTTCACCGGCTGCGCCGTCATCATCAGCCACGACCGCTGGTTTCTCGACCGCCTGGCCACGCACATCCTCGCGTTTGAAGGCGACTCCCAGGTGGTCTGGTTCGAGGGCAACTACGAGGCGTACGAGACCGACCGCCGCGCCCGGATGGGGGAGGACGCCGACACGCCCACCCGCATCAAGTACAAGCCCCTCGCCCGGTGACGGGCGCCCCGACCCCCGACCACCTGTTCGTCCTCGTCGACGACCTGGACGCGGCGGAGGCCGAGGCCCTCGCCGCGGGGCTGGTGGTGTCCCATCGGCGCACCCACGAGGGCCAGGGGACGCGCAACGTGTGCTTCTCGGTCGGGGACCACGGGTTCTACCTGGAGTTCCTGGCCATCCACGACCGCAGCGCGCTCACCGCGCCCGCCGTGCTTCCCACCGGGCTCGCCGGTCGGTTTGAGGCGCGCACGCAGGGAGCGTGCCCGATCGGCGTCGGGCTGCGGGGTGGATCGACCCGGTTCAGCAGCTGGCGGTACACCGTCCCGTTCCCCCCCGGAATGGCCGCCGATCTGTCGGTCCACGCTGAGCAGCTCGGCACCCCCCTCGTGTTCCGCCTGACGGACGGCCGGCCCCCCTTGCCCCCACCGGGCATCGAGCTGGCCGGTCCCCAGCTGGGGCTCGTCCGGGACGACCTCCGGGCCCTCACCGCCGCGGGCGTTCACCTCGTCCCCGCAGACGTCCACCACGTGCGGCTGACCTGGCCCGAAGGCCCCGAGGAGCAGGTCACGCTGTCGTGCGCACCCGTGACCCTCCGACGGAGCGCCCCACGCGCCGCCCCTCGCCCATCCCCTCCCGGACATCCCGCCGCCCCTCGCCCCGCATCCTCCAACGCCATGCTCGCGGCGGGGATCCTGGGCGCCGCAGGCCTCACGGGACTCACCGTGGTGGTCTTCGCGTTGGTCGCGGTGGTGTTGCTCTGCGCGGGCATGATCGCGCTCTGGTTCCTGATCGTGTTCGCGTTCGGGCTGTTCTCGGCCGTGGGGAACGGCGCGGCCTGGTGATCCCTCGGCTCGCCGACGCCCCCGATTGAACCAAACCTCTGCTGTCGAACGCGCCACGCGCGCCAACGTCCGCGCCCCAGCCGCACTCGGTTCGGGAACCGACGAAGCGCACGGAAACTTCCATCGGCGTCGCCCGTCACCCGGACACGCCTCCGGGGTTCTGCTTGACCGGCTCCGGACATCCGCCGGACGCTTGGGGTGCTGTGGGCCATCCGCAGCACCGGGGGTTCGCGGGCGTCGACACCACCGGTTCTCCGCAGCGCCCTTCCGCAGGAGTCCGTCATGCAGAGCATCCAACCCCAAACCCAGATCCGCCCCTTGTTGGGCGACTTCAGCAGCATCGTGTGCTTCCGTGCCCTCGTGGTGGGCG
>JAUHWK010000337.1 GCA_030424555.1 bacterium
GGCGATCTACAGCCAGGTCGGAGGCCGGATCTCGATCAACCGGCGGTTGACGGT
The DNA here is from genome assembly GCA_030424555.1 of bacterium. Lineage (GTDB taxonomy): Bacteria > Myxococcota_A > UBA796 > UBA796 > JAUHWK01. Next base: position 55 of record JAUHWK010000337.1, read on the forward strand.
CGGTTTCGCGGGTGGCGCGGGGCGGTGGGTGTCGAAGGTGGGCGAGGAGTGTCTGATAGCGGATGGTGAACGAGGCGGATCGCACGAGGTTGTCCGATCCGGCGGGATCGCGGTCCACCTCGCACGCGAGAACGTCGAGGTGGGCTGCGATTGCGTCGAACCACTCGTCCCGCTCTGCGATGCCCCGCTTGCGGTTTGTCCAGCTCAGGGCGGGATCGGTGAGGCCCGTGCGGCCCGCGTCGATGCGCGCGTCGATATCCTCGGAGAACCGCTCGAAGATGCCGATGCCCTTGGACAGCGAGGTACCGCCCTTGAACCAGACCTCGAACCCCTGGTGGTGCAACGCCCACAGGGTGTGGGTGACCCAGTAGTCCTTCTCGACCATGCCGACGTCGCGGTCGATCTCGCGGGCGACGATGCGCAGCAGGTCGGGCCAGTCGTCTGTGTCGTGGACGAAGCTTATGGCGCGGCGGGGAACGTGGCGGCGCGCACCGCCTCGAGCTCGGCGGCGGTTCCGAACCGGGCGGCCATGTCGAACAGCCGCTCGATGTCGAAGCGCCCCGCCCGGACCCGTCGACCGAGCCGATCGACCAGCTCGTCGCGGTCGACGCCGGCCGTGTCCGCCTGGCGGAGGAGGTCGACCACGAACCACTCCGAAGGCGGGTCGGTGGGGAAGGCGACCCGGCGGAGCTCGAATGTGCGCCCTCCGAGCTCGAAGGTGCCGGTGCGCTTGGTGTTGTAGACGAGCGGCCGCGCGAACAGCGCGGTGCTGCCGAGCCCCAGCGCGTTCCACCGATCCGGGCCGGTCACGACGTAGGGCGTGCCATCGAGGAAGGCGTCGAGTAGGGCCTCGTCGGATGGGGGCACCTCGCCGAACCGGCTGGTGCGCGGTGCGTACAGCAGTCCATGTCCGAGCCGCCGCACGAGCCCCCGGTCCTCGAGCTTCTGCGCGAGGCGGGTGGGGTTGGCGCCCCAACGACGCAGCCAGGCCGTGCGGTAGACGGTGCCGGGGTCGAGGGGGACATGGGCGAGCGGGCGGGCCATGCGGTATGAAATCTCCGCGAACAAGAGCGATCTAGCCGCGCGACGGCTCATGGGCAAGCGGACCCATCGCCGGTTGTCGCCAGCGGACACCTCCCCTCGACGACGTGTGGGTGTTGAGCGGCGGTGGAGAGATCGAAGAGCAGGGCGGCGGAAACGCTAGATTTGCCCTGGAACGGTCTCGTGCCTCAGACGTTGAACCTAAAATGCATCACGTCCCCGTCCTTCACCACGTACTCCTTGCCCTCGAGCCGCAGCTTTCCTGCGGCCTTCATCCCCGCTTCGGTCTTGAACTCGCGGAGGTCGTCGAGGGTGTAGACCTCGGCCCGGATGAAGCCTCGCTCGAAGTCGGAGTGGATGACGCCGGCGGCCTGGGGGGCGGTCCAGCCTTGGCGGATGGTCCAGGCGCGGATCTCTTTTTCGCCCGCGGTGAAGTAGGTCTGCATGCCGAGCAGGGCGTAGGTGGCCTGGGCGAGCTTGGCGAGGCCGGGCTCCTCGGCGCCGAGGTCGTCGAGGAAGGCTTGCTTGTCCTCGTCGTCCAGCTCGGCGATCTCGGCTTCGATCGCGGCACACAGGGTGACGACGCCGGCACCGACCGCGTGGGCGTGGGCGCGGACGGCCTGCACGTGGGCGTTGTCTTCGGTGAGTCCGGCCTCGTCGACGTTGCAGATGTACAGGATGGGCTTGGCGGTGATCATCTGCGCTTCGCGCATGCTGATGCGCTCGTCGTCCTCCAGCTCGAGGGCGCGGGCGGGCTTGCCCTCGCCGAGGTGGGCGATGAGCTTCTCGGCCACGGCGAGGTGGATCTTGGCCTCCTTGTCGCCGCCCTTGGCCGCGCGGGCGTACCGCTGCTGGCGCTTCTCGGCGCTCTCGAGGTCGGCGAACACGAGCTCGGTCTCGATGGTCTCGATGTCGCGCATCGGGTCCACGGATCCGTCGACGTGGGTGATGTCGTCGTCATCGAAGCAGCGCACCACCTGCAGGATGGCGTCGGTGCTCCGGATGTGGCCGAGGAACTGGTTGCCGAGGCCTTCGCCCTTGCTCGCGCCGCGCACCAGCCCAGCGATGTCGACGATCTCGACGCTGGCAGGGATGACCTTCTGCGTGTGGATGTGGTCCTGGAGCACCTGCAGGCGGGGATCGGGCACGGGCACGACGCCCACGTTCGGCTCGATGGTGCAGAACGGGTAGTTCGCGCTCTCGGCTCCGGCGGCGGTCAGGGCGTTGAACAGGGTGGACTTGCCGACGTTGGGCAGTCCGACGATGCCGGCCTGAAGGGCCATGGATCACCTCTGGAAGACGGGGCCGCCTCCTATGGTGGGCCGGGGACGTCAGCCACGGGCAGGGGTCAGCCGCCCATCAGGTCGAGGGCGCAACGGGCGGCAGCCTGCAACTCATCGTTCTTCGACTTCCATGCGACGAAGCGCTTGGTCTCGCCGAACTGGACAAACAATCCGGACGATCTCCCAAGGCTGGCAGCACGCCGAAGGGTGTCCTCGTCGATTGGGAACACGACGTCGCCAGGAAGAATGCGCGCATGGGATGGATCAAGATGGCTAGTGTGGCCGTCTGCAAGACTGATCGAGATGGCTGCTGGACCCTCGGCCTTGGGCTTGGGGTAGACGTGGACCCACAACTCCGCCCCGATGGGGGTGGCGGCCAACGTCACGTACTGGACGTAGGGCGCCGGTGAGGTCTCCACGGAGATGTTCAGGTTGGTGGCGTACAGCCCATCCGGGAAAGCGTCCGCAAGACTCCCGTTGTGGTCCTCGAAGCCACTGCCGTACTTCTTCTCGGTTCCGCACGAGTCGGGCAGCTGCTTCGGCATAGCGATCCGGCGTCGGGGCGCCGCGCGAGGCGCAGGTCGTACCGCGCCTGCCGAGAAGTCGATGACGTCCATCTTGCCGGGCTCGAGCGTCGCGAGGGTGTCCGCGTCGATCAGGAACGTCCGCTCGCAGCGCATGCGTGGCTCGCCGTTCTGGTCGTGCTCGGTGCAGGTGAGCAGGTACACCTGCTCGCCGACCTTCTGTTCGTTGTACTTGACCGCGATCTCGTGGACGCCGGGCTCGTCGGTGGAGTCGACGTCCAGGATGTACACGTCGGCGGCGTGGGCGGTGGTGGCGAACAGGCCACCCCACAGAATCGACACGCGCGTCATGGGCCCCCCTTTGGCTAGCCTGGGGGTAGTGTCAGCCCCGGGCGCGGGCAAGCCAGGTCTGGAGGTCGGCCGGCAGGTCTTTGTGGCGGGCGGCGCCGCGCGCCATGATCAGGGCTGCGGCGGCCTCGGCGCGGGCGAGCTCGGCGTCGTCGATGTCGGAGAGCAGGTCCACGAGGTCCTGGGCGTCTTTGTAGCGGCGCTCGCTCACGCTCAGGAGCTTCATCGCGACAAGGTGACCGGGGCGGGCCACGGGAACGAGGTGTCCCGGGACGATCGGTACCGGTGCCGCCTCCGCGACGACTTCGGGTTCGATGCCGCAGCTCGCGAAGAGCAGATCCAGGACGAGGTCCTTGGGGCTGCGGAGCCGTACGGTGGCGACCCGGTCGGTCCGTTCGTGCTCCAGCAGGGCGAACATCGACCAACCAAGATCCTGCGCCGAGCGGACCACGGCCTCGGCGGCCGCGTCGTCGTCTGCGGTGACGGCGATGTCCACGTCTCGTGTGTACCGGCCGTCCACCCAAGCCGACATGGCGATGCCGCCCACCAGGCACCACGGCGTGTCCAGGCGTCGCGCGAGGTCGAGGACCTGGAGCAGATCCGCGTCTGTGATCAGCGGCTCGGCCACGAGGACCGTCGGATCATGCCCGCCTCGTTCTCACCAGGCAGGGGGGTCTTGAGCGCGAGGTCCACCAACGCGTCGTGGACCTCTTCGTCGCTCCAGGTCGGATGCTCCCGACGAATGCGCCGCGCATCCATCTCCAGGCCCGCGCGACGGAGGGCGAAGGCCTCCCGGATGCGATCCAACAAGGACTTGTCGGGGGGAGGCGGAGCCAGAGTCCAGTCACGCAACGTGCTCATGCGGTCCTCCTACTCCGCCGCCGAGGCGCCGGCGTCGGTGTCCCCCCCGTCTGGCGCGGGCTCGCCGTCCACCTGGATCGCCAGGTCGTGCAGCGAGGCGCCGAGGCGGTCGAGGGCCTCGCCCATGGCGCCGAACTGGCCGTTCTGGGCGGCGGACTGGACGGCGTCCCAGTGCTGGCGGGCTCGCTGGACCGCCTGTTGCCAGGTCGCCGAGGGGGCAGACGGGGCGGCGGCGTCGGGCGTGGGGTCGGGGAGGCCGGCGCCCGCGCCGAACAGCCGCGCCAGGGCGCCCTCGAGGGTGGGCTCCATCGCGATCGCGTCGCGGTAGCCGACGATCACGCGCTTGAGCTCGGGGATCGCGCCCTCGTCCGCACGTAGGTACAGCGGCTGCACGTACAGCAGGCTCTCCTCGACGGGGATCACCAGCAGGGTGCCGAGGATCGCGCCGGATCCTTGCTGGCTCCACAGCGTCAGCTTCTCGCTGATCGCGTCGTCCTGCTGGATGCGGGCGACCACCTGGCTGGGGCCGTACACCAACCGGTCCTTCGGGAAGCGGTAGACGCGCAG
>JAUHWK010000338.1 GCA_030424555.1 bacterium
CGAGGCGCTGGTGGGTGCCAAGGGGCCGGACTGGATCACGGCGGTGCGGTTCAGCGCCGAGGTCGGCGCGCGCTTCAGCGTCCGCTACCAAGGCGATCGGGTGATGCCCCAGGAGATCGCGCCAGCGCTCGAGGGGATCCAAGGCGCCACGGTCAACGAGGGCCGGGAGGATAACGAGATCGTGATCTCGCTCCCGGGCCTCGCGAGCCAGGTCGAGGCCGAGCTCGCCGGCGCGATGGGCGATCGCACGTTCAAGGTGCTCAGCATCGACGCAGTCGGTCCCAAGGTCGGCGACTCCCTCAAGCAGCAGGGCGTGCTCAGCGTGCTCGCCACCCTTGGGCTCGTGCTGCTGTACATCGCGTTCCGGTTCGACATCGCGTACGCGCCGGGTGCCATCCTCGCGCTTGTCCACGACGTCAGCCTCACCATCGGCGTGTTCGTCCTGATCGGGCATGAGTTCAACCTGCCGATCATCGGCGCGCTGCTCACGATCGTCGGCTACTCGCTCAACGACACGATCGTCATCTTCGACCGCATCCGAGAGAACCGTGATCGGTTCGCGCGCAAGGACCTGCACGAGCTGGTCAACGGGTCGATCAACGAGACCCTGTCGCGCACGCTGGCCACCTCGGCCACCACGCTGTTCGCCGTGTGTGCGTTCCTGGTCGTGGGCAACGCCGTCATCGCCGACTTCGTCCTCGCGCTGTTCTTCGGCATCGTGTTCGGGACGTACTCGACCATCTTCGTGGCCAGCCCCATGATCCTGGCGATGGAGCGCATCAAGCCGCGGTTGATGGCGATGATCGACATCGACGGCAGCGACGACGAGGACGAGGGGGTCGAGGCCTTCCAGGACGGGTACCTGACCGAGTCCGAGAAGCGCCGCCGCGAGCGGGCCCGCCTGGAGAAGGAGCAGGGCCGCGACCCGTCGGACGGCCCCGAGGTCCCCGAGCGCTGAGCGCCGGCGGAGGCAGCGCGCGCCACGCCGGTCCGGTGCGGACCCGGTCGCATTCGCGTGACGAAGCGCGGCCCGGAGCGGGTCGTCGTGTGCATGGGGGTGTCGGCTTCCCCGTGCATCACGCCGCGCGCTATGGTCCCCGTGCACCGTCCGGTGCGTCCTCCCGGCCCGCCTTGGGCCTCCCTCGTCCCACCTTGTGGGGCCAAGCGTTCCCTCCCACCCCCGGCGTCAGGCGCGCGTCGTCGCCGGCCTCCGCGAGTCCTCCCGCCGATTGCCCATGCCTTGGGCCATCCTTCCACCAGGCGTCCGTTCACTTCGGGTCCGGCCCGGTCCGTGTCCTGTGGTGATCACGACCTGCCCCTCCGATCCATCCGGCTCTCGCCGGGTGCGACCACGACTCGGAGTGCTCCTTGACCCGCCATCCCAGCATCTTCGTGCTCGACACGAACGTCCTCCTGCATGACCCCACCGCGCTCCAGCACTTCGAGGAGCACGACGTCGTCATCCCGATCACGGTCCTCGAGGAGATCGACAAGTTCAAGCGGGACCAGAACGAGATCGGACGCAACGCGCGCACGGCGTCGCGGCGGCTCGACGAGGTCCGCCGGATGGGGAGCCTGCGGGAAGGGGTCCAGCTCGAGGGCGGGGGGCGGCTTCGGGTCGCGTTCCCCGGCGAGAAGGACACGCCGTTCAGCTGGGGAGAAGCCACCAACGACAACCGCATCCTGCGCACCGTGATGCGGATGCACGAGGAGCACAGGGACCGTCGGGTCGTGCTCGTCACGCGCGACGTCAACATGCGCCTGAAGTGCGACGCGCTGGGGGTCCGCGCGGAGGACTACGAGCACAGCCGCATCTCCAGCGACGAGCAGTACCGCGGGGTGTTCGACAAGGAGGTCGACGCCGGCCTGGTCGACGCCCTGCACGAGCACGAGTTCGTCCCCACCGAGATCGACGAGCGCTACCCGCCCCAGAGCTTCCTGGTCCTGCGCTCCTTGTCCGATCCGTCCCACACGGCGCTGGCGCGGGTCTCGGCCGACCGCACGGGGCTTCGCCGGGTGGCCCGCCACCGGGAGGGCGCGTGGGGGATCGTCCCCCGGAACAAGGAGCAGCTGTTCGCGATGGAGCTGCTGCTGGACCCCGAGGTCGAGCTCGTCACGCTCAACGGCATGGCGGGCACCGGCAAGACCCTGCTGGCGATCGCGTGCGGACTGCGCCTGGCGGCCGACGAGCACCAGTACCGAAAGGTCCTGGTCAGCCGGCCGATCTTCCCGCTGGGGCGGGACGTGGGCTTCCTGCCCGGGGATCTCAACGAGAAGATGAACCCCTGGATGCAGCCCATCTTCGACAACCTGGAGTTCTTGCTGTCGTCGCGTCCTGAGCCAGGGCGGAGCCGTCAGCCGGTCTACCAGTACCTGCTCGACAAGCAGATCGTGGAGGTGGAGGCGCTCACCTACATCCGCGGTCGGAGCATTCCGCAGCAGTTCCTGATCATCGACGAGGCGCAGAACCTCACGCCCCACGAGATCAAGACCGTGCTCACCCGTGCGGGCGACGGCACCAAGGTCGTGCTCACGGGCGACCCCTACCAGATCGACAACCCCTACGTGGACGAGGTCAGCAACGGCCTGACGTACGCGGTGGAGCAGTTCAAGAAGGTCGGGTCGGCGGGCCACGTCACCCTGCGCAAGGGAGAGCGGAGCAAGCTCGCCGAGCTCGCCGCCCAGCTCCTCTGACGCCGAGGGGTTGTGGGTGGGATCGGCCGCCGCGCCCATCGATGCCTCGACCGATGCCTCGACCGATGCCTCGACCGCCCGGTGTGCGGGTTACCCGGGGCCGTCGTGGTGCGGCCCATGGGGTGGCGGCACCGCTTGGCCCTCATGCGGGAGATCACGGTGGAACGCCTGGAAGGACGCAATCCGGTCCTGGAGTGTCTGCGGCGCAAGCGGCGACGGGTGCTCCGCATCCGCCTGGACCGCGGCGCCCGAACCGACGCCAAGATCGCGGAGATCCTGTCGCGGGCGGACAAGGCCGGGGTGCCGGTCGAGGAGGTCCCCCGTGCCACGTTGGACAAGCTGGCGGAGGGACGGGTCCACAACGGGATCGTCGCGGATGCCGAGGATCTGCCGTCTCGAACCACCCTCCAGCTGCTCGACGCCGTGTTCGACGCGGGGACGGCGCCGCTGCTGATCCTGGCGGACGAGGTCAACTACGAGCACAACCTCGGGGCGATCCTGCGCACGTCGCTGGGCTTTGGGGTGGACGGCCTGATCGTGCCCACCCGCCGTGGTGCGGGGGTGGGGCCGGTCGTGCAGCGGGTGAGCATGGGGGCGGTCGAGGAGGTGCCGGTGGTGCGTGAGGGCCTGTCCGCGGCGCTCAAGCCGATCCGCAAGGCCGGGGTCAAGGTCATCGGGGCCGACATGGGGGGCACGCCGCTGGGGGAGCTCGACCTCCGGGGCCCGGTCGCGTTCGTGATGGGCGGGGAGGGCAAGGGCTTGTCGCCCACACTGCGCAACCGCTGCGATCACGTCGTGAGCATCCCGCTTCACGGGGGCCTCGAGTCGCTGAATGTCAGTGTGGCGGCCGCGATCCTGCTGTACGAGAAGCGGCGGCAAGACGGCTGGTTCGACGTGACACCCCTGTGACGGAACCCACGCGCTCGGCATGCGTGATCGGGGTACCGGCATCGCCGCTCGGAGGATCCATGCGCACCCTGTCCCGCTCCTTGTTCCTGCTCCTCGCCGCCTGTGGCGGGTCGAAGTCCACGGCGCCCGAGGCCACCGCGGAGGCGGTGCCCGCCTCGGACGAGGCCGTCGCCGCCGAGGTCTCCTCGGTGCTCGATCCCGAGGTCGGCGCGTGCGACGACTTCTACGCGTACGCCTGTGGTGGCTGGCTCGAGTCCTTCGAGCTCCCGGCGGACCGGTCTCGCTTCTCCCGGTCGTTCTCCGCCATCTCCGACCGCAACCAGGCGATCGTCAAGGACATCCTCGACCAGGCCGGGGAGGGGAGCGATCCCCGTCTCGCCGCCTACTACGGCGCCTGCATGGACGAGGACGCCGCGGATGCCCGGGGCCTCGCCTCGCTCACCAAGGACCTCGAGGCGATCGCGGCCGCGGCCGACGCCACCGAGCTGATGATCGTCCTCAACGAGCTGCCGATGGCCGGTGCGTTCTTCGGGGCCTTCGTCGAGGCCGACTTCAAGAACCCCGACATGAACATGCTGATGATCGCGCAGGGGGGCACCGCCCTGCCCACGCGCGACCACTACTTCCCCGAGGATGAGGCCGGGAAGGCCCTGCTGGCGGAGTACGAGGCGCACGTCGGCCGCATGCTCGCGCTCGCCGGCCTCGACGCCTCCGGGGCGTCGGTCGTGCTCGCGATCGAGACGGCCCTCGCGGAGGCCAGCCGTCCTCCGGCTGCGATGCGCGATGCCACCACGCTGTACCACCCGATGGATCGGGCGGGCCTGGAGGACCTCACCGCCGACGTCCCGTGGCAGCAGCTGCTCGCCACGCTCGACCAGTCCGACGACATCACCCTGAACGCGATGACGCCCGAGTTCTTCCCGGCGCTCGGCACCGTGCTCACCACCACGTCGATCGAGGATCTGCGCACCTACGCGTCTTGGCACCTGATCACGGCCACGGCACCCACCCTGACCCGCGCGCTCGACGCCGAGAACTTCGCGTTCTTCGG
>JAUHWK010000339.1 GCA_030424555.1 bacterium
GACGGACCGGTCGTCGGGGTATTATGGCGGGTCGTCGTCGGGCCTCTCAGGAGTGTGTCTGCCATGAAGCGTTTCGGTCAACTCCCCCTCACCGCCTCTGGATCCGTGCTTCTCGCCTTGGGTTCGGTGGCCGGCCTCGGGGCATGCAACGGCACCGGTGGGCTCGACTGCGACCCCAGCACCGAGGACTGCGGTCCGATCGACGTCCAGATCGACGGCGAGGGCGACAACGAGTCCTTCAAGAGCGAGAAGGCCCAGCTGTGCGACGCCGGCAACGGCACGCTGTACGCGATCTGGGTCGACAACCGGCGCGAGCTGCAGGACGTCTGGTTCAACAAGAGCACCGACGGCGGTGCGAGCTGGTTCGAGCAGCCCGTGCAGGTCAAGCAGGGCGGCGGCGATGCCACCAACCCGTCCATGGCCTGCAACGGCGACCGCGTGTACGTCGTGTGGGAGGACACCCGCGACAGCCAGGTCGGGTACCAGAACATCTACATGAACTTCTCCAACGAGGGCGGCGAGCCCGACACCTGGCGCCCGAACGATCGGCTGATCGACACGTTCGATCCCGATGGCCGTCAGATCTCGCTGGGGCCGCAGGTCGTGTTCCGCGGGCCCAACGTCCACGTCGTGTGGTTCGACCAGGATCAGGGCGCGCCCGACATCTACAGCGCCTCCTCCTTCAACTCGGGTGGGGCGTGGGAGGATCCGATCCGCCTGAGTGGCGAGCGGCTCCCAGCTGCGGATGGCGGCGGGCTCGATCCGGCGCTGGCCGGGGAGACCTGGTCGGGCAACCCCCGGGCCGCGGTCGACGACAACGGCGTCGTGCACGTGGTGTGGGAGGACACGATCTTCGGCGCCCACAGCAACGCCCAGGCGGGCGGCGCCCAGGACATCCTGTACACCCGCTCCACCGACAACACGGCCCAGAGCTGGACCAACTGGGTCAACGTCTCCCTCACCGACGAGGACAAGGTCGGCCGGCACTTCGCGTTCAAGCCCCGGATCGGGGTCTCGGGCGACAACGTCTACATCGTGTGGGCGGACGACGTGAACGGTGAAGACCAGGACACCTTCATGCGCTACTCCGCCACGGGAGGGGTGTCGGACGGCGACGGTGCGAGGTTCGACGGTCTGCCCATCCGACTGGACGAGGACGACCAGCCTGGCGCCCACGACAGCCGCAACCCGGAGCTCGTGGTCGACGGCGACGTGGCCCACGTGGTGTGGGAGGACGACTTCTCCGGCGGGTACGACATCCACTACCGGCGGGTCACCGCAGGAGAGCTCGGTGACGTGATCCGCCTCGACGAGGGCGACGCACCGGGCCGCAGCAACAGCCTGGAGCCCACCATCGCGATGGGTGAGGGCGCCGTCGTCGTCGCGTGGTTGGAGCGCCGGGTCAACTCCGAGGGCGGCTTCAACGAGATCATGTACAACTACACCGACGACGCCGCGAACCCCTCGTTCGCCAACAGCGACTGGCGTCTGGACACCGTCCTCGGTGGATCCAGCTACTCCAAGGACCTGTCGATCGCGACGTTCACGGGCGAGGTGTTCGCGCTGTGGACCGACTACCGCAAGGGCGCCGACGATCCGGACATCCGCTTCTCCCACACCGAGCTCGGCACGGCGGTGATCACCGTCGACGAGATCCAGGCCCAGGCTGGCGCCGCCGGCGTTCAGTGACCCCCTCCGGTGGATCGGCGGACACCCGGTCTGCCGCCGTCCGCCACGCGGTTGACACGTCCCGACGGTGGCGATAGACGCCGCGGGCTTGTGGCCGCGTCACCGCGTCCACCGGGAATCATGGAAGAGATCATGCGTACGTACTCCGCCAAGCCCGGCGAGGTTTCCCAGGACTGGTTCGTCGTCGATGCCGAGGGCCAGACCCTCGGTCGCCTCGCGACCCGCATCGCCACCGTCCTGCGCGGCAAGCACAAGCCGACCTTCACCCCCCACGTCGACACCGGCGACTTCGTCGTGGTGGTCAACGCCTCCAAGGTCGAGCTGTCCGGCAACAAGATCGACCGCAAGCAGTACCATCGCTACTCCGGTCATCCCGGTGGACTCCGCTCGCTCGGCGCGCGTCAGGTCCGCGAGGAGGATCCGGAGCGCATGATCCGTGAGGCCGTCAAGGGCATGCTGCCCAAGAACCGGCTCGCGCGGCAGATCATCACCAAGCTCAAGGTCTACGGTGGCGCCGAGCATCCTCACGATGCCCAGCAGCCGCAGCCGTTCCCGACCCACATCCTCTGAGGCCCGCATGGCTCGCAACGACGCCCCGACCTACTACGGCACCGGCCGCCGCAAGACGGCCACTGCGCGCGTGTACCTGCGCCCCGGCACCGGCCGGATCCTGGTCCGCCGCTCTGGTGTGAACACCGACAAGAAGCGCGTGCCGCTCGCGGAGTACCTCCCGCGCGACATCCTCCGGATGGACCTCCGTCGTCCGCTCGAGGTGTGCGAGGTCGCAGACCAGTTCGACGTCGAGGTTCGGGTCGACGGCGGTGGCCACAACGGCCAGGCCGGCGCCATCCGTCTCGGTATCGCCCGCGCGCTCACCCAGGTGAGCCCGGACTTCCGCGCCAAGCTCAAGCCCTTCGGCTTCCTCACGCGCGATGCCCGTAAGGTCGAGCGCAAGAAGTACGGTAAGGCCGGCGCCCGCCGCTCCTTCCAGTTCTCCAAGCGCTGATCGGCGGCGCAGGGAGCCTCGGCTCGGCGTCGTGTGCGACGCCGGTCCAGCGGCCCCTGGGCACCCCAACGCGTCAGGGCTCGGGCTCGCCCACGGGCAGTCCGGGTCACCAAGCGCCACCAGAGGGCGCGTCGGCATCAGCCGGCGCGCCCTTTGTCGTGGGCGCGCTCCGTCCCTTCCGGCGTCCGCGCTCCCGCGCTGTGCGCGTCGACGGGGGGGCGTGCACTGGGGGCGCCGTCCCTGTCGAGACAACGTGTTCTTTCCCTGAACGGATTTGGCCGGGTCCTCGGAAGGTTGGCGTAGAACCGAGAACAGTTCGTGGACATTCGGATCACGCTGCGGCGTGTGGGAATCTTGACAGTCGCCGGCCGCGACGGCGAACCCCTGTGTCGTTAAATGCGGCCGCCCGGTCGGGGTTTTCTCTGACCGGCGGAACACGCGGCTTCTTGGTGGGGGTCGCGGAGGTTCCAGCAGCCCTGGTGGGTTCGGGCCCGGTTCCCTTTGGTGGGGGAGCCGGGCCCCTCTGCTTTTCGGGGACGCGACACGGGTGTCGCGGTCTCTGGGCTAGGCGTGGCGGAGATCGAGGGTGCGTCCGTACTCGCTCGGTGGCACGATCCGTGCTCGGGCCGACGTGGAGGTGATCGGATGCGTGCGTCGTGGTTCGTCGGATGGATGGGGCTTGGGCTGCCCGCCCGGGCGTGGGCGTTGTCGTGTGCGTTCGGTCCGACCGCGATGTCGCCAGACTGGGACACCGAGGAGGTCCCCACCAACGTGGTCGTTCGGCTCCAGGAGACCGGGGGGAGCTCGGGAGAGGCGCGGACCTGGAGGCTGGTGGAGGAGGGGACAGACCGCGAGGTCGAGGTCGTCGTGGCGCAGGATGCCTTCGCGTCCCACGAGGTCTGGTCGGTCACGCCCGCGTCGCCGCTGGCGCCCGACACCGCGTACACCCTGTACGACCTCACCGAGGCCGATCTGTCCGACGGGTTCGATCCCGAGCTGGATGGCTGGGGGGTCACGTCCTTCCGCACGACCGAGGGGCAGGACACGGAGGCGCCAGAGGCCCCGGAGATCGTCCGGGTGCGCAAGGTGCGCTCCACGTCCATGTGGGGCGCCAGCGCCGAGGTTCGGGTGCTGTTGCTGCCGACGGAGGACACGGTCCACTACCGGCTCACGCTGGAGGAGCCCGATGGGTCCAGCAAGGTCGTGTGGGCGGTGGGCTGGGCGCGCGACGACGGTCTCATCGAGGTGAGCGTCGGCGAGGGGGTGTGCGGGGGCGTGTACCCGGTGAACACGCAGCCCATCCGGGTGTCGGTCGAGGCGGTCGACCTGGCGGGCAACGTGTCGGCACGATCCGAAGCGCCGAGGGCGACCGGGTGCTCGACATCGTCGGGGTCGGCCACGGGCCTGCTCGCCTTGCTCGGCCTGCCCTGGATGCGTCGCCGAAGGACGGGACCTGGACGGATCCAGTGGCACCGTCGGGGCCACGCGCATAGGACGCCCGCCCGGGCCACGCCGGGGTGCGCTCGGGGATGATGGCCCCCGCCCGCGAGGGTGAGGCGAGGTGGCCGGGAGCGCATGATGGCGGTCGACGAGCGGCGTCCGAAGTACATCTTCATCACCGGAGGCGTGCTCAGTGCCCTCGGGAAGGGCCTGTCGGCCGCGGCCCTTGGGGCGCTGCTGGAGGCACGGGGCCTGCGGGTCACCCACCTCAAGATGGATCCCTACCTGAACGTGGATCCGGGCACGATGTCGCCCTACCAGCACGGCGAGGTCTTCGTCACCGACGACGGCGCGGAGACCGATCTGGACCTGGGCCACTACGAGCGGTTCAGCTCCGCGCGCATGAGCCAGCGCAACAACTTCACCACCGGCCGCGTGTACGAGTCCATCCTCGACCGCGAGCGGAAGGGGGAGTTCCTCGGCCGCACGGTGCAGGTCATCCCGCACGTCACCG
>JAUHWK010000340.1 GCA_030424555.1 bacterium
CGATGAAGAACTTCTTCGGCTCACTCAACGTGTTCGTCGACCAGCCCTTCCAGGTGGGCGACTGGATCGTCGTAGGCGGGGTCGAGGGCACGGTGGAGGAGGTCGGGTTCCGCTCCACGCGGGTGCGCACGTTTTACAACAGCCAGGTGACCGTCCCCAACTCCACGATCACCAACGCCAACGTCGACAACATGGGCCGCCGACCGCGGCGCCGGGTCAAGCTGCTCCTCGGGCTCACCTACGACACGCCGCCGGACGTCCTGCAGGCCTACGTGGAGGGCGTACGGGCCATCCTCGCCGCCCATCCCGACGTCGAGAACACCTACGAGGTCCACGTGTACGACCTCGCGGACTCCTCGATCCAGATCCTCGCGTACTACCACCTCGTCGTGTCGGACTGGCACGGCGAGCTCACCGCGCGCTCGCAAAACCTGCTGGAGTTCATCCGGCTGGCCAAGGCGCTCGGGGTGTCGTTCGCGTTCCCCAGCCAGAGCGTGTACGTCGAGTCCACCCCCACCGATCCCCTGCCCGACCCCACCGGCCGGACGATCGAGGAGCTCACGGCGCTGGCGGAGGCCTTTGGTCCGAGCGGCGATCAGGCCCGACCCGGAGGCCCAGGGTTCCCCGGCACCTACGACGCCCCCACCTGGGCGCGTCGGGGCCCGAACGCCGGGCGCGGCAACGCGGAGTAGGCACCAGCACGTCGGCAGGGCTGCGCACGGCGGTCCTCCACGGCGCGTCGCGGGCTGGACCGAGGCCCCCTCGGGACGATAGCGGCCCGCCATGCGCACGATCCTGCTGGCACTGGCCCTGTCCCTGCCCTCTGCGGCGGCCCAACCCTCTGGTGACGAGGGCGCGGCCGCCCCGGAGGCCACCCTTCCGTCCTCCAGCACCGACACCCCGGTCGACGCGCTGCCCCAGGACCTGCGGGACCGCTTCATCGACGCCGAGGCCGCGTGGCAGTCCGGGCGCCTGGACGAGGCCGCCGCAGGGTTCGACGCGATCACCGAGGCCGCCCCCACGTTCGACCGGGCGTGGCGGCGGGCCTGCGGCGTGCGGGTCCAGCAGCGGCAGTACACCCGCGCCGTCCCCCTGTGCGACGAGGCCGCCTCGCTCAAGGCCAGCAAGGAGAACCGCACCGGCCTCGCCATCGCGCGCATCCACGCCGGCAGCGGCCAGGACGAAGCCCGCGACCTGATCGACGAGGTCCTCGACGAGGATCCGTCCTACACGGTCGCGTGGCAGGCCCTGTGCTCCTACGCGCTGGAGTACGAGGACGAGGGCCGCCTGCGGCGCTGCGTCACGGGCCTGGAGGCCCACACCCCCACCGCCCCCGCGGTGCCCTTGTTCCAGGCGCTGCTCCAGGCCACCGAGGGCGAGTTCGACGCCGCGTGGGCCAAGCTCGAGGTCGCCGCAGGCGAGGGTGTCTCCGAGGCGATGCTCGCGTCGATGCGGGCACGCGTCGCAGGCCTCCAAGCGGCGGCCCCCACCCAGCGGGCCGGCACCCGCCGCGCCTGGCAGCTCGCCGACCTCGCGCCGATCGCGATCGTCCTGCTGCTCGTCGGCGGCATCGCCGTCCTGGCCCTGTCCGACAACGAGGACGACGACGCCAGCGACGACGGCCCGTCCAAGCCGGATCCGACCCCCACCGCCTGACCGCGTGCGGCCCGCCTGGGGTCGCCCTGACAGAACGCTGGGATCAGCGGGCTGGGATCAGCCGCGCACCTCGAGGATGCCCTCGCAGTTCTGGACGTCCGACGTCAGGCGGAGCCGGTCCTCGCCGTCCCACGTGAGCGCGTAGTCCTCGAACCGGGTGGCATCGCATGCGTCGACCGTGTCCTCGGTGCCATCCGGGTTCTGGACGACGGTGACGTTGGACACACAGGTGAACGTGGCGTCGAGATCCTGCACGCCAGAGCGCTCGGGCATCACGGCGACCACATCCAGCGAGATGGTGGTGGTGGCGTCGAAGCCCTCGCCGTTCTCGAAGCTGCGGGCTTGCTCCGCGGACCCGACGAACCGGGCCTCGCCGTCGTCCGTGCGCCCGTCGCGCTCGAGGTCGATCTGCATCGTCCATGCGAACGCATCGCAGTCGAGCTTGCCCACCCAGGTGCCCTTGACGCCCGGCGAGCAGGCGGTGGACCCCAGGGCGATCCCCAGGGCCAGAAGCGGTCGTGCGTCCATCGCGAACCTCCGGGAGGCGGGCTAACCCGACCGTGTGTCCGGGCGTGCTTGCCCGAACAGGAGGTGCGCGTGCTCCCTGACGATCGACCCCAAGCCGCCCATCCCCACCCCGCCAGCGCCGCCCCGATCGGCCGGCTCGGCATCGTCGCGGCCCTGCTCCTGGGCGCTGGCGCCTGCGGCTTCTTCGCGGGCAGCGCCGATCCCGCCACCACCGCGGGTGCCACCCCTGCCAGCGCCGGGGCGGCCACCGACGAGGACGCCGCCCCCACTTGCCGCCCCGCCGGCGACCGCGGCCCGTCTCCTTGGTCCAAGGGCGACACAGTGGCAGGCTGGACCGTCTCCGCGGTCGACACGTCCCACCGCGAGTTCGCCCGGTACACCCTCAGCCAGGGGGAGGACACCACCGGCCTGGAGCTTCGGTTCCACGAGGGCGAAGCCGGCGACTGGACCACCACCCGCACGGCGCTGATGCCCGCCCCCGAGGAGGAGCCCCCCCAGGCCGTGCTCGACGCCGCGATCGCCCACCTGCGCACGTTCGACGCCGCCCACACCAGCGATCCCCCGTTCCTGGCGCGGACCGAAGGCCAGGCCGATCCCTACGACGGCCTGCCGCCCTGCCCCTCCGAGGGCTGAGGCCACGAATCGTCCCGTTCCGCGGCCACGATCCACGCCTGACGAACGGCCAGCACCACCCGGGGGGCGACGGTCGCCCACCCGTACAAGAAGGCTGCGGACACCAGGACCCCCAGCGTCCCGGCCAGCACGCCCTCCCCCCGGCCCGCGCCGAGCGCCGCCAGCACGAGGGGGGCGGCGATCAGCGTCCAGCGCGGCGTCCATGTGCTCTCGATGGTCACGCGCCCGTCCGTCCGCACCCCGAGCCGCACGGCCCCTCGCAGGCCGCGGCCGATCTCCCCTTGCTCGATCACCCAGCCGATGCGGCCGTCAGGGAGCGTCCACCACCGGATCCCGCCGGACTCGCCCTCGGCCGGCGGCACACCCCGTAGCGGCGGGACGTCTCCACCGACCGGGATCCCGGGGAAGCACGCCAGGGCCCCACGGGTCTGGACCACGAGGTTCTCCCCGAGCCCCACCGCCGCGATGACGCCCACCACCACCGCCATCGCCGACAACCCGGTCATCGCCCGTGCTCCCCGCCTCGACGGGCAGCGCCGCCCGCGTGCCCACACTAGGACGCCATACGCCGGAGGGCCCCCATGATCGCTCTGCTCCTCGCCGCCACCTTGGGCCACGCCGCCCCCGAGGCCCACCACCACCCCGACGCGGTCGCCCAGGCCTCCTCGCTGTTCGCCAAGGCGCAGGACGCGTCCGCCACCCCGTTCGATACGGTCCGGCGTCGCAACGCCGCCCTCGCCGCGGCCCTGGATCGCTGGCAGGCCGGGCTGGACCTGCTGGGCGCTTCCGCCGATCCCGACGAGGCCACGGCCCTCGAGGCCGCCACCCGCGCGTTCTTCCGCGACCAGGCCGTCGTCTCCTCGTTCGCCAACGACCTGCTCCTCGGCTTCGACGCCGCCTTCTCCGCCGCCCTCGAGCGCGCCCTCGTCGCCAAGGGCGGCACCGACTGGGCCGTGTGCGCCCCGCCCGCCAAGCCGGGCCTACGCATGGGACCGGGTCCGCGCGCGGAGGAGACCGCCTGTCCCGGCACCGATCGCTCGCCCGAGCTGGCCGCCACGATGGACGCCGATCCCGTCCTCCAGTCCGAGCTCGAGGCCCTCCTCGCCCGTCCATGGCCCACGTTCTCCGTGGCCGACGCCCCCTCCCCGTCGCCCGACGGCACCCACCAGCTCGACCTGTACGCCTGGATCCACGGCGCGGGCGCCGATGCCCTCAAGGCGATCGCCCAGGCCGAGGAGGAAGCCCGGCTGTCGGTGGACGCTGCCCTGGAGCAGGATCCCGACGACGCCCAGATCGCGGTGCTCAAGTCCCAGGTCGAGGGGATCGAGGCCCGCACCGCCGCCGCGCGGGCCGCCCTCGCGCTGCCGGTCCTGGATGCCGTGGCCTTCGCCGCCGACAAGCTCGCCCGCAAGGGGGTCCCAGCCCCGTCGTGGTGCGTGCGGCCCGACGTGTACGGCGGGTGCTCCGCGCCTGCGATGTCCGAGGCCCACACGGAGATGCTCCGCAGCCACGGCAAGGTCCGCAAGGCGCTGGACGCCCTGGACTAACGTCGTCGGCGCGGCAGCCTACGCCGACGCAGCAGGCCCCTACTTGCAGGTGTCCGTCGGCCCGCCGTCGAACGACTCGGCCGGGTCGTTCTTGCAGTAGTCGGCGAGCTCCATGTCGACCCAGTTGTCGCCGAACTGGATGCCCTCGTCGAGGCTGTCGCCGATGAGGCGCCGCAGCGTGCCGTCCTCGGCGCTCCACAACCCGTGCGGGGGCGTGCCGAGCAGCCCGGCGTGCTCGCCGTGGACCCAGATCTCCTCCGCTCCGACGCGGAAGGCGACCT
>JAUHWK010000341.1 GCA_030424555.1 bacterium
TCGAGAGGAACAGGTCGTCCACGAAGCGCCCGGTGTCGTCCGCGACGAGGAAGGCATCCCGCAGGATCCGAACCAGCTCGCGCCGACGGGGGTGCGACAGCTCGGGAAGGCTGTCCATGCAGGCCTCCGACCAGGCGGCGACCTCCAGACCGGGCGTGGCCTGGGCGAGCAGCGTGTGGGCGTCGTCCAGGTTGAGCGTGCGCGTCCAGCTCTTCACGGCGTCTCCGGCGGGGGGCGGCCGGGGGGTCTAACGGTGCGGGACGGGGTCGGCTTGTGGACGCCGGACGCGCTACCCGCGCGCATGACCACGCCACCGCCCAACCTCCTGGCCCGCCTCGCACCGTCCGCCGACGAGTCCGTGGACCGTTTGCTCGACGATTGGTGGATCCTCCAGCTGCGACGGGGCCATCGCTTCAGCACGGACGACCTGGTGTGCGGCTGGTGTGCCGCGGCCGCGCGGCCCGACGCCACCCGCCTGTTGGACCTCGGAAGCGGGGTCGGATCCGTCGGGCTGTACACCCTGGGCCTGCTTCGCCGCCGCGGCCAGGATCATGCGTCGTTGATCGGGGTGGAAGCCCAGGCGGTCAGCCACGGCCTCGCGCGTCGGTCCGTCGAGGCCAACGGGCTCGGGGCGGTGGTCTCCATGCGGCACGGCGACCTGCGGTCCCTGGATGCCGTCGTCGACCCCGCGGAGCGGTTCGACCTGATCACGGGGTCCCCGCCCTACTTTCCAGAAGGCACCGCCCTGCCGAGCCCCCATCCCCAGCGCGCCGCGTGCCGAATGGAGCTGCGGGGGTCGGTGCTGGACTACGCGGCCGCGGCCGCCCCACGCCTGGCGCCTGGGGGTCGGTTCGTGTTCGTGATGACGGCCCGGGATCCGCGCACCGAGCAGGCCCCGGCCGACGCAGGCCTCGCCGTGCTCGACCGGCTGGACGTGGTGTTTCGCCGCGGGGAGGACCCGATGGTGGCGGTGCTGACCTGCGCCCGGAGAGAGGACGCGCCGGAGGGAGGACGCCACGCGCGCACGCTGGTGATCCGGGAAGCAGACGGTGCCCTCAGCCAGGACTACCGGGCCATCCGGGTGGCGCTGGGGTTTGGGGACGCAGCGCGCTGATCGGGGGTCAGGGCGCCCAGTCCACCGCGACGGCGGGGAACACGCCGGCCTCCGCGCCACGCGTGAGCAGGTCGACCACGGCGCGTCGCCCGTCGGTGCCGTAGTCCAGCGTCCGATCGTTTGCGTACATCCCGAGGTAGCGATCGACGGCGGCGGCGTCGGGCAGGGCGGTGCCACGCTCGAGCAGCCAGGCGATCGCGTCGTCGCGGTGGGCGAGGCCGTGGGCGATGGACGCCCGCAACCGGTCGGAGATCGCGGCCTGGGTGGCCTCGTCCAGATCCCGGCGGATGCAGTTCCCGCCGAGCGGCAAGGGCAGGCCGCCGGTGTGCTCGGACCACCACACACCGAGCTCGGACACCGCAGAGAAGCCCTCGTGCTCGAACGTGAGGCGCCCCTCGTGGATGATCAGGGCGGCGTCGACCTCGCCATCGCGCAGGGCTCGGAACACGCGGTCGTAGGGCGTGATCGGGATCTCCACCGGCTCGAAGTCCGGCAGCATCATCCGCAGGACGGTGTAGGCCGTGGTGGAGCGGCCGGGCACCGCGATGCGGGCGCCGGACAGGGCGTGGAGCGGGACAGGCTCGGGGGCGACCACGACGGGGCCGTAGCCCTCTCCCATCGAGCCCCCGTGGGGCAGCAACCGCCAGTGCTCGGCGAGGTGGGGGTACCAGGCGACCGAGATCGCCAGCACCTCGAGGTCGGGGACCGCCCCTCGCCGGTTGAGCGCGTCGGTCGGCTCGGTGACGAAGGACCACGCGAACGGACCCGGATCGATCAAGCCCTCGGAGAGGGCCCGCATCATGAACAGGTCGTCGGCGTCGGGGCTGCAAGCCACGCGGACGGGACGCACGATCAGTCCTCCGGCGGGAAGGTCTTGGATCCCGCCAGCAGCGCGTTGGTCTCGCGCAGGCGCTTGGCGGTGGTGGCGAGCAGGCGCCACAGGATGCGGTTGCCGATCTCGGGCTCGATGGCGCAGTACGCGCGGAGGGCGTCGCGGTCGATCGCGATCAGGTCGCCGTCGGACTGGGCGACGATCGTGGCGCTGCGGGGCGCATCGTCGACCAGGCACAGCTCGCCGAAGTGCTCGCCCTGCGCCAAGGTCGTGACCCGCTTGGGCCCCACGTGGACGGCGAACTCACCCTGCACCACGACGTACATGGTGTCGCCGGGGCGGGCCTCGCTGACGATGACCTCTCCCTTGCGCACCGGCCGGTCGGACACGATCTTGCCGACGCGGATGCGGGCCTGATCGGGCAGGTCGGCGAACAGGAACAGGTTCTCCATCGCCTTGGCGCGCCGGGCGACGTGGTCGGCGTCGCGCGAGGTGGTGGGCTCGATCCCGATGACCGTGATGTTGTCCTTTCCGCCGGCCTCGAGCGCCGCATCGACCAGCTGCTCGACGGACTCCGTGACGTCGGGCTCGGACAGCATGCGGGTCATCGCGTCGGGCGCGACCAGGTCGGACAGGCCGTCGCTGCACATCAGCAGGCGGTCGCCCTCCAACAGCTCGATCGCGATCGTGTCGGCGTGGACGTTGGGGTACATGCCGACCGCGCGGGTAATCACGTTCCGATAGCGGGACTTTCGGGCCTCTTCTCGCGAGATGTTTCCGCTGCGCACCATCTCGTTGACGAGGCTGTGATCCTCCGTGAGCTGCCGCAGCTGTCCGTCTCGGAGCAGGTAGATCCGGCTGTCGCCCACGTGGACGCAGAACGCGAAGCCGCCCCCGACGATCGCCGCGGCGAGGGTGGAGGTCATGCCCTCCCGGCCGGTCTGATCGGCGAGCTCGTACACGCGCTGGGACGAGGTGTCGGCGGCCTCGCTGAGCAGCTTGAGGACCGCGTTGCGTGCGGCGAGGGTGGGATCGGCGGCGTGGGCCTCCACGACCTCGCGCAGCCGGCGCGCATAGGCCTGGAAGGTGTCGACGGTCAGGGCGCTGGCGAGCTCACCCGCCTTGCGGCCCCCGACGCCGTCGGCCACGACGTACAGGTCGTGGTCCTCGGCGACGAGCATGGCGTCTTCGTTCTGCTTTCGCTTTCGGCCGACGTCCGTCCGAGCGTGCCAGCGGGACATCCTGGCTCCGTGTTGGGCTGTGCCGGGGCGGTAACTCCTCGGTCCGCCGTGTGCCGGTCCGGGAGAGTCCGCAGCGCCACGGGGACGTGCCGGGAGGCTTCCGTCAGAAGTCGACGACCGAGGGATCGTCGCCCAGGGCGCGGGGGGGCACCATCACGCGGGCACCCGGAGAACCCCAGGTGTCGACGTACGCCGCGTACACCGCGGTGACCTTGCGCACGTAGCGACGGGTCTGTCCGAACGGGATGTGCTCGACGAACACGTCCATGGGCATGTCGGGCCCGAGGGTGTCGAGCCAGGCGCTGACGTTGTGGGGGCCGCCGTTGTAGGCGGCGACGGCGAGGGGGAACACGCCGTCGAACCGGTCGAGGAGCAAGCCGAGGTACCGGACACCGTAGGCGATCGCGAGGTCGGGGTCGTGCAGGGCTGCGACCGTGAACCCGAAGTCGTCGGTGCGATCCGCCAGCAGGTGGCCGGTCCGCGGCATGATCTGCATCGCCCCCCGCGCCCCGGCGTACGACACGGCGAGCGGGTCATACAGCGACTCGGTCCGCATGATCGCCAGCGCCAGGTAGGGGTCGACGTCGTGCGCCTTGCCCTGGGCCCACACGGTCTGCTGGTGGGCGATCGGGAAGGTGATGTGGGGACCGGGCTCGGCCCCGAGGGCGCGTGTGAGGCCGGGGCCGTGCCGGACGAGGTCGTGGTGGCAGCCGGTGTGCAGGAGCACGGCGAGGCGGTCCCGGGGGGAGACCTCCTTCCATGCGCGGGCGTCGTGGGCCGACAGCTCGGACAGCGCGCGAGACAGCAAGGGGCCCGCGTCGTCGCGCAGGCCGTGATCGGCCATGGCCACGGCCGCCGCCAGATCCGGTGATCGATCGGACCAGGCGCGGGCGAGGGTGTGGGCGCGCGACTGCGCCTCGTCTGCCGTGAGGGCCGCAGGCCAGGGAATGTCCGTGCGCGGCTCGGCGCGGGGGGCTGGACGCGCGGGGATGAACCATGGCGGCGAAGCGCTGGGGCGCACGCCGGGGAGCGTGGCCTCGGCGGGACGGGGAGGGGGCACGGCGACGTCGGGCCACCGTCCGCGATGGAGCAGAGGCCCGCTGCCGATGGGGGCGGCGCCGAATCCGGTGCGAACCAAGGTGCCGTACCAGTCGTCCTCCGGCGCGTGGGCGACGATCCACGCCCGATCGGCGGCGGCGGACTCGGGGTCTTCGGTCGAGAGCAGGCGAGCACGCCAGTAGCGGGCTGCGGACCGCAAGCCGGCGTCGTGCGCGATGATGGCGTCGAGGCGCGTCCGGGCGTCGGCCGTGTCCCCGGTGAGCACGGCGTTGAAGGCGGCGTAGAACCGGCACCGCCGGCCCTTGCCGGACCAGCCATTCGCGCAGGTGTCGAACAAGGCGCGGGCCTGGGCGTGATCGCCCGCGAACATCGCGGTGCGCGCGACCGCCTCCTC
>JAUHWK010000342.1 GCA_030424555.1 bacterium
CGTCGCGGGCGGTTCGGGTGGCGCCGAGCTGGCCGGTGGCGTTGTCCCCGAAGCAGGTGACCTCGCCGCGGGGGTGCAGCGCACAGGCGTGGTTCCAGCCGACGCTCAGCTGGACGAGGCCCGCTTGCTTGATCCGGAGCGCGGCCGGGGAGCCCTCGCCCCCGTCCGACGGCACTGCACCCCAGCAGTGGACCCCCTCTGCGTGCAGGGCGCAGGTCTGCTGGAAGCGTGCGGCCACGGCGCGGACGTCCGGGAGCGGGACGTCGATCGGCAGGGGGGGAAGCAGGGGACTGCCCGACGGGGCCGGGCGGCCGACCGCGTAGTGCGACGCATCGCCCCAGCAGTACACGCTCCCGCTGCGGGTGGCGGCGCAGGCGTGGCCGTAGCCTGCGGCGATGTCGACCGCGGGGGGCACGGAGACGGGCACGGGACGGGGCGAGCGGCGCAGGTCGTCGACCCCGAGCTGGCGGTACAGGTTGTCGCCCCAGCAGGACACGGTCCCCGCGAGGGCGACCGCACAGGTGTGGCTGGTGCCGCCGGCGACCGCGAGGGAGGGGCCGAGCGCATCGACCAGGACCGGCTCCGCGTGGGTCTCCTGGGTGCCGCCGCCGAGCTGCCCGGCCTGGTTGTCGCCCCAGCAGTGGAGCATGCGATCCCGGGTGAGCGCGCAGGTGTGGTGGGCGCCAGCGGCCAGGGTGACCACGTCGGACAGGCCGGTCACGGGGAGCGGGAAGGCGGAGTCGGCGTAGGTGCCGTTGCCGAGCTGCCCCCGGTCATTCGTGCCCCAGCAGCGGACGGCGCCGGCCTTGGTGCGGCCGCAGCCGTGGTTCTCGCCGAGCACCACCTCTTCGAAGGTGAGGTCGGCGTCTTGGCCGCGCGGGGGGACCGCGTGGGCCGTGGGGAGGCCGACCGTGCCCCCGACCACGAGGAGCAGGCCGGCGACGGGAACCAGCGAGGACGGGACGGGCATCGGACCTCCGCGTGGCGGGGACGCTAACACCTGGATCGCGGGCCAGCGTCCGGCGGTCGCGGGGTGTCCGCCGCGGGAGGCTCGCCCGCGATAGCGTCGAGGGCACGAAGGAGGACGGGTGCCACGTCGGCTGGTGCTGGTCGGAGCCGGTCATGCCCACGCGCTGGTGTTGGCGTCGTGGGCGCGGCATCCGATCGCGGGGGTGGAAGGCGTGCTGGTCGTGGACCGCCCGGACGCCGTGTACTCGGGGCTGGCGCCCGCCCGGATCCTCGACGAAGTCGACGACGACGCCCTTCGCATCGACGCGGCCGGGCTGGCCGAGGCCGCAGGATTTCGGCTGGTGGTCGATCCCCTGGCCAAGGTGGATGCCGGGGGCAAGCGCCTGGTGCTGCGCAGCGGCCGCGGCATTCGCTACGACGTGGCGAGCCTCGACATCGGCGCGGTGGTGCAGGGGCTCGATCTGCCTGGAGTCCGCGAGCACGCGGTCGCCACCCGTCCGCTGTCGTCCCTGTTGTCGTCCCTGGACGTGCCGGGCGATGCCCCCCTCCTTCGCGCGGTGGTGGTGGGCTCAGGTGCGGGCGGGATCGAGGTCGCGGCCTGTCTCAAGGCGCGCTGGGAGGCGGCGGGCCGGGTGGTCGACATGACCGTGGTCGGCGGCCGGTCCGAGCCCTTGGCCGATCGTCCCGCGGCGGTCGGGGTCCGGATGCGCGCCGTGCTCGAGTCGCTGGGTGTCACCTGGATGGGCGGCGTGTCTGCGGTCGAGGTCGGCGAGGGGGACGTGTGCCTCGACGATGGCCACGTCCTGCCGTCGGATCGCACCGTGTGGGTCACGGGGGCGGCCTTTCCCCCCGCGCTGGCGGGTGGCGATCTGCCGCGGTCTGAGGATGGCTTCGTCCGGGTGGGCCCCACCCTGGAGGTGGCGGGCTGCCGGGACCTGTACGCGGTCGGAGACTGCGCCCACCTCGACCACGCGCCGGACACCCCGCGCGCTGGCGTCCACGCCGTCCGGGCGGCCCCGGTGCTCGATCGCAACCTCCGGGCCGCGCTCGGGGACGGGGCGACGGGGGAGTTCCACCCCCGGCGTCATCCGCTGGCGCTGCTCGACCTCGGCGACGGCACCGTGTTCGGGACCCTGTGGGGGCTGACCGCCCGGGGGCGATGGTTGCGTTGGATCAAGCGCTGGATCGACCGCCGCTTCGTCCGCCGGCTGGCCCGCGTCGTGGCCCGTGCCCAGGCACGGCGTTCGGCATGACGCGGGTGGTGCGGCCAGGGTTTCGGGCGCGCGTGTACGCCGTCGTTCGCACCGTGCCGGCGGGTTCGGTCACCACCTACGGAGACGTGGCGTCGGTCCTGGGGAGTCCCCGCGTCGCGCGCCACGTGGGCTGGGCCCTGGCGGCGCTCCCGTCCGACACAGACGTGCCGTGGCACCGTGTGATCAACGCGCGGGGGGCCGTGCCGTCGCGGGGGGAGGTCGGCCGCGCGGAGGTCCAGCGGCGCCGGCTCGCCGCCGAGTCGGTCCTGGAAGAAGCAGCCGATCGGATCGATCTCGCCCGCGTACGCCATCGCTTCGACGTGGACGAGGTCGCGGAGGCCTTGCAGGGCCTGGATCCCTGAACGGACGACGGCCGCCGCGTCCCTGGCCGGAGATCCGGGGGGACGGGGCGGCCGCGGTGGGCAAACCCGTGGCGGCTACTCGCCGAGCTTGCCGTCGAGGTGGACGTCCATCTGCGGGAACGGGATGCCGATACCGGCCTCGTTGAGCTTGTCGTACACCGCGGTGCGGACGGCCTCGAGGGTGGGCCAGTAGTTCTCGGCGGTGGCCCACACGCGGACCTGCCAGTCGAGCGACGAGCCGCCGAGGTCGACGAACACGATGGCGTGGGCCGGGTCCTTGAGGACGGTGTCGACGGTGGCGACCGCGGACTCGAGCACGGCGCGGACCTGCTGGATGTCGCTGCCGTAGTCGACGCCGACGGCGATCGTGCCGCGGCGCACGGGCACGTTGAAGTTGGTGATCGTCCCGCCGGTGATCGACGAGTTCGGCACGTACTTCTTGATGCCCTCGAGGGTGGTGATCTCGGTGTTGAACAGCCCGATGTTCTTGACCGTGCCCTGCGTGCCGCCCGCCTCGACGAAGTCGCCGATGGTGAACGGGTGGTTGAACAGGATCATCACGCCGCTGGCGATCTGGCCGAGCGAGCCCTGCAGGGCCAGACCGACCGCGATGCCGGCAGACGCGAAGATGGCGAGCGCGGAGGCGGTGTCGAACCCGAGCGCGTCGGCGGTGGCGATCAGGGTGGCGAACAGGATCGCGTACCGGAGCACCATGCCGAGGAAGGCCGCGAGGGCGGCGTCGACGTGGGAGCGCTGGAGGGCCGCGATCGCCAGGCGTCCGGCCCAGGTCGCGATGGCGTAGCCCACCAGGAAGGTGACCAGGGCCTGGCCGAGTTGGATGGCGAGCGGAATCAGGTCCGCAGGGGCGACGTTGAGGGAAGACAGGTCCATCTCAGGCTCCTGGAGCGATCAGAAGATGCTGGCGACGAGGGTGAGGGCGGTGGTGTGGTCCACCTTGACGAAGTCCGGCACCGGCTGGTTGTCGAACTTGAGCGTGCTCGACACCTTCAGGCTGAACACGTCCGAGACCTTGGCCTGGAGGAACAGGGTGTTGTTCAGGCGGAAGTCCTCGAAGTTCGTGGACCCGTCTGCGAAGGAGCCCACCAGCGGCTCGATCATCTCGAGATCCTCGCCGATCTGGACCTTGTCGTTGAACGCGTGGCGCAGGCCGAGGAACACGCGGGCCGCCATGTAGTGCGCGTCGAGTGGGGCGTCGTTGATCACGTTGCCCGCGTCGTCGACGCCCTCGACGAAGTTTTCCTCGTTGTACGCGACGCCGACCTCGAGGTTGAGCTGGGTGGCGTCCGTGGCGACGAGGGCGCGCTTGTACCCAACGCCCTCGGTGAAGCGCCAGTGCAGGCCGGCGAGGATGTCGTGCTCGGCGCCGACGCTGACGAACAGGCTGTCGGCATCGGAGAAGGAGCGGTCGTAGCGGACGGAGCCCTCGACGCGCTGGCTCGTGAACACGGGATCGGCCTGACGCTCGGTGTCGTCGAGCGTGCCGTTGGCGTCGGCGTCGGTCTTGACGAGGTTGAGGTTGGTGCCCGCGTGGACCCCGACGGCGTCCTTGTTCTTCTTCCACCCGAAGTCGACCGCGCCGGTGACGTTGACGACCCAGGCGTTGCCGACGGTGTACGACCCGCCGAGCTCGGCGGTCAGCGAGATGTCGGCGGCGGGCTCGGACGCCTCCTCGGCGGCGGGCTCCGCAGCGGGCTCAGGCTCCGGGGCGGGCTCGGGCTCGGGCTCTGGGGCGGGCTCGGGCTCGGGCTCCGGGGTCGGCTCGGGGGCGGGCTCGGGCTCCGCGGGCGCGGCCTCGGGGGCCTCCTCGACGGTCTCCTCGGCGGCTTCCTCGACCGGCTCGGCTTCCTGGGCCATGGCGTGGCCAGCGAGGGCCAGGGCGATCCACGGGGACATCGTCTCCTCCTCCCGGCAGGGGTGCGGTCCGCCAGGCCCGGCCGGAATAGCCTTGTCCTGCGCGATCTGTCCAGGAAGCGTCAAGGCGATCGCAACACCTGGGTGGCGCGTGCGGAGGTGGTGGTGCTGGAGTTCGACG
>JAUHWK010000343.1 GCA_030424555.1 bacterium
CACCGCTCCGGTGGTCGGCGCCCGCCTCCTGAGCGGCCCCGCCGCGATCGACGCCTTCCGCACCCGATCGCGCCTCGCGGGCCTCGCCCACGAGGGCGGCACCGCAGAGCCGATGCTCCTGCCGCGGATCGAGTCCGGCAAGGCGGTGCTGCGGCACGTCTGGGTGGTCCGCACCCGCACCGGCGGCACCCCGCCCGGTCAGTGGGTCGGCTTCGTCGACGCCACCACCGGCCAGACCCTCGCGTTC
The DNA here is from genome assembly GCA_030424555.1 of bacterium. Lineage (GTDB taxonomy): Bacteria > Myxococcota_A > UBA796 > UBA796 > JAUHWK01. The sequence continues at coordinate 248 of JAUHWK010000343.1, forward strand.
CACAACGAGGTGCGCTTCGCGGGTGGCACCCTCACCGCCGAGGTCGACACCGTCCCCTACGGCGGCAGCGCGCGCCGCGTGGTCGCCCTCCCCCACGCCACCGTCGAGGGCGACACCGGCGACACCCTCACCGACAGCGCGGGCGCCTGGGCCATCGCGGGCGACACCGGCCCGTTCGAGGTCGATCTCCACGGGCCGCGGGCCTCGATCTCCGACGACCTGCTCGGCACGGTCACCCCCGCCATCCAGTCCGGCGATCACCTCGTCACCGAGACCGACTTCTCCGATGACGCCGGCGACCGCCAGGCCGCCCTGTCGGCGTTCGTGTTCGTGCACGAGGTCCAGGACGTGATGGGCCAGTACGCCCCCGATGTGTCCTGGATCGACGCCCAAGCCGACACCACCGTCAACGTCGGCGACTCGTGCAACGCCTGGTTCGACGGGACGATCAACTTCCTGCGGGCGGGCAACGGGTGCCGCAACACCGGGCGGCTCGCCGACGTCGTCTACCACGAGTGGGGCCACGGCTTTCACTACTGGAGCCTGGAGGCCGGCGACTTCGACGGGAGCCTGGGCGAAGGCGCCGCGGACGTCGTCAGCATGTTGGTCACCGGCAGCCCAGACCTCGCGCCCGGGTTCTACTCCAACGACAGCCAGCCCCTGCGCGACCTCGAGAACAACGCCCGCTACCCCGAGGACTTCATCCAGAACGAGGGGGCGGTCCACAGCAACGGCCTGATCTTCGGCGGGGCGATGTGGGAGCTCCGCCAGCGCCTCGAGGCCGACCTCGGCACCCCCCAGGGCACCGACACCTTCGGCCACCTGTTCGCCACCGCCCTCAAGGCCGGCCCCGACATCCCCGGGGCCTACGACGAGATCGTGTTCGCGGACGACGACGACGGCGACCTCGCCAACGGCACCCCTCACCAGTGCGCGATCGTCGAGGCGTTCGCCGCCCACGGCCTCGGCCCGGCCAGCGGCGAGGGCCTCAAGGCCGAGATCTCCCGCTTCGACAGCGTGGCCCAGGGCACCGACAAGGACCTCGTCCTCACCGTGCCCAACCCGGCTCCGGAGTGCCTTGACGTCACCCCCACCGGAGGTCGCGTCTTCTGGCGCGCAGGCCGCACCGGGTCGTTCACCAACACCGCCCTGCAGGCCGGCACCGACATCCGCGGCGTGATCCCCACCGCCGACCTCTCCCTCGGCACCATCGTCGAGTACTGGGTCGAGGTCGACACCGCCGACGGCGCCACCCTGCGTCAGCCCGTCTCCGGGCCGATCCGCCCCCACACCTTCTATGTCGGGGACGTGCTCGAGGTGGGCTGTGAGGACTTCGAGGACGGCGACGGCGGCTACACCTCTGCCCTGCTCGACGGGGTCGACGAAGAGGGCGCCGACGACTGGTGGTGGGGCGAGCCCAACGGCGATGGCGGCGATCCCGACCACGCCGCGAGCGGCGACAAGGTGTGGGGCAACGACCTCGGCGGCGTGATCGACGGCCAGGGCTACAACGGCATGTACCAGGACGCCAAGCACAACCGCCTCACCTCCCCCACCCTCTCCACCGGCCACTACGAGGGCGTGTTCTTGCGCTACAACCGGTGGCTCCAGGTCGAGGACGGCGTGTTCGACAAGGCCTCGGTCCTCGCCGACGGCGAGGAGATCTGGTCCAACTGGGCCACCTCCGAGGAGAACGGACGCGACCACCACCTCGACGACGCGTGGGAGCCCCACGTGCTCGACCTGGGCGAAGCGGCAGACGACGGCAAGATCGTCCTGGCCTGGGATCTCGTCACCGACCAGGGCCTCGGGTTCGGCGGCTGGACCGTCGACGACATCTGCCTGATGGCGCCCGCCACCGCCGACAACCGCCTCGGCATCGACGACTTCGTGGCCGAGCGCTCGGGCGACGCCACCGTCACCCTGTCGTGGACCCACCCCAAGCACGCCCCGGTCCAGACCGTCCGCGTGGTCCGCACCCGGGGCGCGTGGCCCCAGGACGCCAACGACGGCAAGGTCGTGTGGGAGGGCTCCGACGTCGCGCTCGACACCCCGATCACGGTCGAGGACGACGTGAAGCGCGGCGACCTGTACTACGCGGTCTACGCCTCCGACGGCGAGGACTGGCTCAGCTGGACCCGGCCTGGCCTCAACGCCGCCGCCGTCGATCCCAAGGGCGGGGTGCCGGTCGATCCCAACGACCCCACCGTCTCCGCCAAGGGCTGCTCGGGCTGCGCAGGCTCCGGCAGCGCCCCCACGGGGCTGCTCGCTGGCTTGGTCGGCGTCCTGATCGGCTCCCGACGCCGGCGCGCCACGCGATAGGCTCGACCGGTCTCCCAGCCACGCTGGCCGGGGGCCCCCTGGGGGTTCGATGACGTCCGACCATGTGTTCTCGCCCCCAAACGCCCCCGCGGGTCAGGCTGGATCCGACAGCGAGACGCTGCGGCGCGCTGGCGAGATGGGGTTCACCACCCTCCTCCTCCTCGCGGCGAACGCGTGCTGCGGGTTCTTGATCTTCCTCGCCCCGATCACGGGCGCGATGGCCTTGCTGCAAGTGCGCGGCGTCACGCCGGTCACCGAGGTCGACCACCTCTGGCTCCGGTTCGCCCGCGCAGGCGGCTGGATGGGCGTGATCCTCGGGGGCGGCGCCTGCGTGCTGCTGGTCGGGTACATCCTGTTCTTGGTCGCCATCGTGATGATGGACTTTGGGACCTCCGGCGCCCTCAGCGCTCTCTGACGGCCTGCCCACACCCGTGTGAACCCCGTGAATCGTTCGTCGCGGTTCGACACGGGGCCGTCGACGGACCGACACGCCGTGTACACTCAAGGGGCACGGGTCTCACCACGGATGGATTGTCGATGCCCACGGATCTCCCGAGCCTGTCCCACACCGCCACCCTCGACGAGGCCACCCTCGATCGTGCGGCGGAGCCAGCGGATGCGCCCCCCGTCGCCGTGCCCGCCCCCGCCCCCGTCCAGACCTGGGCGCGATGGCCCGTGTGGGCGCGCGTGGCCCACGTCTTCTTCATCGTGAACCTGATCGCCCAGATGACCTACGCGGCGTTTCAGGTCTTCGTGGTGATGCAGCCCGAGGGAGTCGTCGGCCCCATGTTCGGCCAAGCCACCTCGATGCCGTTCGAGATGATGATGATCCGCCGGATGTATGCCATCGAGGCGTGGATCGCGTTCGGCATCCTGGCGATCTACCTCGGCGTCACCGAGCTGCTGCCACGGACCCGCACCGCCTGATCCCCGCGCCCCGCCTGCGCGCGCCAGCGCACGGGGGGCGACGACGGGCTAGCGGTCCCGCCACCCCAGGGGTCCCATGACCACACGAGACGTCGAACCGGGCATGGCGGAGCGCGCCGCCACCGGGATGGACTACGCCGGCTACCTCCAGCTGGATCAGCTCCTGTCCGCCCAGCAGCTCCAGTCCGATCCCCCGCACCACGACGAGTTGTTGTTCGTGATCATCCACCAGAGCACCGAGCTCTGGTTCAAGCTGATCCTGCACGAGCTCACCGCCGCCCTCGACCGCGTGGAGGCCGACGAGCTCCAGCCCGCGTTCAAGATCCTAGCCCGGGTCAAGCACATCCAGTCGCTGCTGTTCGACCAGTGGAACGTGCTCGCGACCCTCACCCCCTCCGAGTACACGCAGTTCCGCGACACGCTGGGCAGCTCGAGCGGGTTTCAGAGCGTGCAGTACCGCAAGGTCGAGTTCTTGCTGGGCAACCGGGATCCCCAGATGCTCGCGGTCCACGCCGCCCGCCCCGCCCACCACGCCGAGCTGGTGTCGGTGCTCGAGCGCCCGAGCTTGTACGACGCCTTCCTGGCCTGGCTCGCCCGACGGGGCCTGCCCATCCCCCCCGAGGTCCTCGAGCGGGACCTGCGCCAGACCCACACCCCCCACGACGGGGTCCGCGCGGTGTTCGAGACGATCTACCGCCACCCCGAGGACCACTGGGAAGCCTACGAGATGGCCGAGAAGCTGCTCGATGTCGAGGAGCAGTTCAGCCTCTGGCGCTTCCGCCACATGAAGGTCGTGCAGCGCGTGATCGGCTTCAAGCGCGGCACCGGGGGATCCAGCGGGGTGCGCTTCCTCCGCAAGATGGTCGACCACGTCTTCTTCCCCGAGCTGTGGGACGTGCGCACCCAGCTGTGAGCCGTCACCGCACGGCGCGCACGCCTGGCAGGGCTCGGCGCCGGCGAAGGCCCACGAGCCCGACCCCCAACACCCATCCCATGCCTGCGACACCCGGACCGGCGGACGCACACCCCGCGCATCCCTTGGGCTCGTCGTCGGGGAGTTCCACCCCTTCCCCGGGCTTCGGTGCGCGGCCCGTATCGGAGGTGTCGGACGTGTCCGAGGTGTCGACCTCGC